>JABIQT010000628.1 GCA_018667995.1 Candidatus Latescibacterota bacterium | reverse complement strand
GCCTCCCGGATGTGGTAACCGCTGATGCTGATAGGATTCCAATTGGGGACCCGTTTTGTGCAGAAACTGACGGTATCGGCTACCAGCGTCATAGCGTGCTCGGGTGGGCAAATCCATTCTTTCTGCGCAATATACTCTTTCAGAATATCATTTTGAAGCGTGCCACGAAGATCAGACCAAGCTACGCCCTGATTTTCCGCTACCACCAGATACATGGCAAGAAGGATCGACGCGGGGGCATTTATCGTCATGGATGTGCTGACTGTATCCAGTGGTATGTCACTAAAAAGTGTTTCCATATCTGCCACTGTATCTATGGCAACACCGCACACACCCACCTCACCTGCGGACAGGCTATGGTCCGAATCAAGGCCCATCAGCGTAGGTACATCGAAGGCCACAGAGAGACCGGTTTGACCATGATCAAGCAGAAACCTGAAACGACTATTAGAATCTGCCGCGGATCCGAAACCTGAAAACTGACGCATAGTCCAGAGCCGGCCCCGATACATGGATGTATGAATTCCACGCGTGTAGGGATATACGCCAGGGTCACTGACGTCTCTCTTGTAGTCCATCTCGGAGCAACTGTCTGGACCATACACCTCATCAACAGTCATTCCAGACTGCGTAGTGTATGTCCGGTTTTTGGTCGCCCTGAGGTGGCTACTCCTCTGGAACTCTTTAGCCAACATAATTTCCCACTTATAATCTGATTTGAGAACGAGTTAAATAGAGGCCCAATATAGGCCGAATGGCCCACAGCGTCAAGTGTTTCGTGGATTCTACACCGGCCGTTTTTTCCGTTGACAGGTAGAACGTCTCGGTTATAATGATGGTTGTCGTAGTCAGGCCCTAAAATGCATATCTTCCTACGAAATCAGACTTGGTTGTGCGCGCAGGTGGCTTGGAGTCAGGTGCCATGGATAACACGCTTGAAATACCACTATTTCCACTCAACCTCGTGCTCTATCCAGGCATGCACCTACCGTTGCATATCTTCGAGGATAGATACAAAGAAATGATCAATGAATGTCTGAGTGCCGACTCGGAATTTGGGGTCGTACTTCTCAACGACGATCAGCTGTGTAACGTTGGATGTACCGCCAAGGTGACTCAGGTCTATAAGAAGCACGCGGATGGCAAGATGGATATCTTGTCCGAAGGTCAGCGAAGGTTTCACGTCTTGGAATTCATGCAGCGCGATGATTCCCTGGATGCTGTTATCGAGTACTTTGACGATGACAGTGAAGAGGTGGCCGATGAGTTGCTTGAGGGAGTACTTGAATCGTACCAGTCTATGGTCAATCTCCAGACCAAAGGGATTGGCGGCGTAAAAGGGATTTTTGATCCTAGACAGTTTTCTTTTTTTATAGCTTCTACTACCGACATGGCACTCGAGGAGAAACAGACCCTGTTAGAATTGACCTCCACTGCTGAACGAATGCGAAAACTTGAAGTCTCTTTAGGGCAGATAGTAAAGCAACTAGAAGGGCTGGCCCGGATTGAGCGCGCAGCAAGTTTGAATGGCCATGGCAAGCACGAGCACTGACCGCACACGTATCATGGTCGAGATCGCAGTTGTCGCCTCCCTTGCAACTGTGCTTGGCTTTTTCAGATTATACCGTCTTCCCTGGGGTGGCTCGGTTTCACTGAAGCTCCTTCCGCTTTTGTACCTTGCATTTCGGCGAGGACCGAAAGCGGGCGCTGCAGGTGGATTGATTTCAGGACTCATAACCCTCGTTCTTGATCCGGTAATCCTTCATCCAGTCCAGGTACTCCTAGACTATATCTTGCCGAATGCCGCAGTAGGCATGGCCGGATGGTTTCTAAAATCTCCGCGCATCGGTATCTGCTTGTCCCTCACCGTGGGATTCGTCTTGCACGTATGTTCCGGTGCCGTGTTCTTTGCCGCATATGCGCCCATAGGTCTTAATAGTCAAGTGTTCGATCTCCTACAGAATTACCTTGGAATCACGGTCCCATACTTACTCAGTGGGAGTGTCACACCGTGGCTCTATGCCGTTCTATATAATGGTAGCCTATTCGTTCCAGAATTGATCTTGATGCTGATTCTCGTTCCATACCTTATAAATAGGATAAAAGGAGGACTGGTCTCCGAGAGGGCATTTTCCACTTGATCCGACGATGCATACGGATAATATTGGTTTACCTCAAGCCAATCGTATGCAGGAGAATTGAGTACGTGGCTTTCCGCTGTCAGAATTAGATAAGGAGCTTGGTCTGTTATGTCAGACGATATTGAAATTGTACAGCCGTCCAGCGACGATTCAGAGCTGACACACCCGCGCGAATTCTGTGCGGAAATGTATCGGAAAATGGTCACCATTCGGCGATTCGAAGAGGCCGTACTGGAAATATACCAACAGGGCTTGATGCCTGGTTTGGCCCATCCGTACATTGGCCAGGAAGCATCGGCGGTGGGTGTGTGTACAGCTTTGCGAGATGACGATTACATCACGAGCACCCATAGAGGTCACGGTCATTTGATTGCCAAGGGTGGCCAGGTTGATCGTATGATGGCTGAGATGATGGGCAAAGAAGCCGGATATAATCGTGGCAAAGGCGGCACCATGCACATAGCCGACATGAGTCTGGGTATCCTTGGAGCCAATGGGATTGTTGGCGGTGGAATGGGAATGGCCACTGGCGCAGGGCTTTCGGCCCAGATGAGAGAAACGGACCAGGTCGCTGTTTGCTTCTTCGGAGATGGCGCCGCAAATCAGGGATCTTTCTTGGAGGCCGCGAATATGGCATCCATCTGGTCCCTGCCCGTGATATTTCTGTGTGAAAATAACCTGTATGGTGAGTATACCTCGCACCGCGATGTGACGGCAATCAAGGAACATATTGCTGAGCGAGCTGCAGGCTACAATATGCCGGCTATTGTTGTTGATGGAATGGACGTGGTCGCCGTATACGAAACGACGTCTCGAATGGTCGAAAACGCCCGTGCCGGGAATGGTCCTTGTTTCATTGAGACCAAAACCTACCGGTACCGTGGGCACCACGTTGGAGATGGGAATCCTGAGAAAACGTATCGGACGCAGGAGGAGACGGACCTTTGGAAGACGAGAGATCCAATTACGAGATTAGCTCGCCGGATGGTAAAGGGTGGCATGGCTACCGAAGAGGAAGTCAGTGAGATAGACCAGTCGATTCAGAGCGCCGTCGAGCACGCCGTGGAATTTGCGAAGCAGGCGCCGTTCCCGGAGAAGGGTGAGGTTACAGAACATGTCTACGTCTGAGCGAGAAATCACATTCGGTGAAGCAGTACGGGAGGCCATCTCGGAAGAAATGCGCCGTGATGAGACGGTGTTTTTCATGGGTGAGGATGTGGCTGTTGCAGGCGGCGTGTTCAAGGTCACCGCTGGCTTGTATGAGGAATTCGGTTCCAAGCGAATTCGTGATACTCCTATATCAGAGGCCGGGATTATGGGCGTGGGCGTTGGAGCAGCCCTTACCGGTATGCGTCCCGTGGTTGAGATCATGTTCGGAGATTTCATGACCATTGCCATGGACCAAGTGGTGAATCAAGCCGCGAAGCTCTGCTATATGACTGGAGGCCAGGCTCGGGTTCCACTGACCATTAGAACGACCATCGGAGCAGGTCGGTCTTCCGCCGCACAGCACTCGCAGAGCCTCCACGCCTGGATGGCTCACATTCCAGGTGTGAAGGTCCTGATCCCATCGACGCCCGCTGATTTGAAAGGAATGCTAAAGTCTGCAATTCGCGACGATAATCCCGTCATTATCTATGAAGATAAAATGATGTACAGCCTCAAGGGAATGGTTCCAGAGGGCGATGACCATCTGGTGCCCATCGGCAAAGCGGATATTAAGCGTGAAGGTACGGACGTGACAATTGTTGCCACGTCAAGCATGGTCCAATTAGCGCTGAGTGCGGCGGATACCCTCGAACAGGAAGGTATCAGCGTTGAAGTGGTGGATCCTAGAACACTCAGTCCTCTCGACACAGATACTATTTTGCAATCCGTTCGCAAAACAAGTCGGGCCATCGTGATCGATGAAGGATATCGCAGCTACGGTGTGACTGGTGAGATCGCCTCCCTCATCGCCGATGAAGCATTTGACTATCTGGATGCGCCAGTAAAGCGACTGGGAGCCATGGATGTGCCGGTGCCGTTCAGCCCTTCTCTGGAGCCATCAACGATTCCGAATGAAGCTGCTATCATATCTGCCGTTCATAGTATGTACCGGGACGTAGCTTGACGCTCCGGGGATGAACTTTTTAGTCGGTACCACCAAGAAGCAGGGCGAAGGTACATCCAGGATCGACGGGCGGGCATATTCACTTCGTGTGAGTGTCCGCCTTTTTTTGTGCGCCTATAATGTTGTAGGGAGAGCCCAGCCATCAGGCCGATACACCTGATCGCCCCAGTTCATGTTGTGCGGGAACATCAGCGCACCGTGACTGCGCCAGCATCCCCCTTCCCGAAGGTGGTCTGCGACGGCCCTTTGCAGTGATGTATCGCGCGGCAGGGCGGACAGGTCTTCGGATTCCGTTGGTCTGTACCCGAAAACACGGCGAAATGTCTCCGTGCCGCCGGTCCCTGGCGCAGGTAGAAGGTACCATTCTCGCAGGAACCGAACGATATTACTCGCAGGATTCAGACAATGCTTGAACTGCGGGTCTAATATCCACGAGGAGCAGGTAAAAGCGTGAATTTGCCGACTGGGCCAATGTGTGCGAAAGAAGGAACGGGCTCGTTCAAACGAATCAGCACACGCCTCGAAATCCATGGGCCCCGTGCCGGGAATATGCACAGCTACAGTCGCATCGCCCTTCTTTAGAAAGCGCTTCCATTCATCGGCGGCTAAGAACGTTGCCTGGTTCATCGCATATCCATCGGGATGAATTGGGAAACCGGTCACCCCATCAAGGCCCGCGCGCACATAAGATTCCCAACTGTCAGCGCCGACTGTGCCTTCGGTGTCCGATTTCTGTCCGTCATGTCGAAAATTCTGGTTCTCGTCCGCGAGGATTACGACGCCACCATCGGTCTCCTGGCGATACGCTTGAATGTCGTAGTAGCAGTCGCTCGGTTGGAACTGAAGCCGTCCAATCTGGAATAGACCACCAGTGAAATGTAGGCCCAACCAGCCGACCTGGGAAAAGTCCAATCCCCAACTCCCGGTCTTGCTCCTGTGGTCCTTGATCCAAACCACGAGATCTTTCATGGTGTCGATTGACACGCCCTGCGGTATGCTTAACTGGCGGTGCATAGCCAGGGTATACGGTACGGCCGATAGGAAGAGATAGATATAGAACAATGGAGCCTGCGGATCAATACTGTAGGGCAGTGCCGACCACTGGCGAAACGGTGTGGAAGCAGGTATGGGGGTTCGACGAAAGCAATAATAGTGGCAGT
>JABIQT010000583.1 GCA_018667995.1 Candidatus Latescibacterota bacterium | reverse complement strand
TGCCGAATGGTGTGCCTTCCTCGATGGTCAGTCCGTAAGCAGAAATGTGGTCAGGTCCCAAATCGACCGCTCTCGTCAACGTATCATCCCAATCGGAGGCGGTTTGATCGGGAGCCCCGAAAATCAGGTCGATGTTGAGTCCTGGGATTCCACTTGATCGAATCTGCTGCACAGCCTTAACGGCCCGCTCTACAGAATGGTGCCTGCCCAATCTCGTAAGCGAAGCAGCCGTCAACGCCTGAACCCCTAAGCTGATGCGATTGACGCCAACTTCAGCCAGGAGCGACAACTTTCTATCGGTCAATGTCTCCGGGTTGGCTTCAACAGTGATTTCCGCATCATCTGCAATCTCAAAGGAATGGTGGATTGTGGCGAAAATACGTTCGAGCTTTTCAGGTGTGAGAGCCGTTGGGGTGCCGCCGCCCAAGAAGACGCTTTTGAAGGATACATCACTCCATTTCGCCTGGTCCGCCCGCCGTGCCGCCTCAAATTCAAGTGCATCCAGGTACCGCGTTACGGCCTTCCCGCGCAGCAATTCGAACGAAAAATCACAGTAAGGGCAGGCGTGGGCGCAGAAAGGGATATGTACGTATAGGGCAGACATGGTTATCGAGGTAAGGTAGTCGACATCCCTTTAGAAAGGTCACTCAATCAGATGACCAATGCGGGTCCATCTCACACGCCAGGGAGCGTGGACGATATCATAGGCGACGATATACAGCAAGGAGAACGCGCTTCCCACAGGCTGATCAAGGGTCCAGGTAAGCTCCGGATCACCCAACTGGAATTCCCAGGACATATACAAGATAAAGGCCTGGCCTCGAATGAGTCTGGTATCGAGCATACCCCAGAAACGACTGTCTGTACTGTTGTCCCGGTTGTCACCCATCATGAAGAGGTGTCCGGGCGGTACGGTTTCTGGCCCCCAGTTGTCCCTGGGGCTCTGAGCTCGCGTGTATACGCCGGAGGAGATGTGCTTGCCTTCAGGTGGCATGGGCCTTATTTCGCCGTTCACAAATACCACTTTGTCGCGTATTTCGACCGTCTCCCCCGCCACGGCGACACAGCGTTTGATATAATCTTTAGTGGGATCTTCCGGATATTGAAAAACGATGACATCGCCGGATTGGGGATCCCTGATGGCAGGTAGGGTGGTGTCGGTGAAGGGTACAGACGCTCCGTAGAGGAACTTATTGACTAGTAGGAAGTCACCGACGAGCAGTGTGTCCTCCATGGAACCAGAGGGGATTCTGAAGGCTTGTATGACGAACGTTTTGATCAGAAGGGCCGTGATTCCCGCGACAATGAGCGCCTCGGTGTACTCACGGGTAACCGATCGTCCGGAACTTCGCAGTTTACCGTCGCGCCCCCGTTTCCCTTTTTTGCCTGAGCGGCGCCGGGTGGAGACTTTAGTCATAGTGAACTCCGGGCCCTCTGATCATTCGATCAGTCGGCCAATACGACTCCAGCGAACACGCCATGGCGAATGGAGTATATTGTAGCCCACCACGTGCGTCAGAGAGGCGAAGCTCTGGGCTGGTTGCTCCCATGACCACGCGGGCAGCCGAGGGTCTTCAATCTCCTGTTCCCACGACCAGTAGACTATGAATGCCTGGCCTCTGACCGTCTCTTTGTCAACGAATCCCCAGAATCGGCTGTCCGAACTGTTGTCACGATTGTCCCCCATGACAAAAAGTTCATCTTTACCGATAACCTTCGGCCCCCAGTTGTCCCTGGGGCCACGTTTGCCGGAGATAATATTGGATTCTGTATGTTTGCTATAAATCGGGTCATCAATCGGTTCGTCGTCGACATAAACGACCTTATCCCGGACCTCGACAACCTGTCCCTCAGTTGCCACACATCTTTTAATGAAATCCTTGGATGGATCGGAAGGATATGGAAAAACAATCACATCCCCTGGTTCCGGATCACGGATCCCTGGCAGCTTGTAGTCGGTTCCTGGAATAGTCGGGCCGTAGATGAACTTGTTGACAAGGAGAAAGTCGCCAACCAGAAGGGTGTCTTCCATGGAGCCCGATGGGATTCGGAAGGCCTGTACTACATCCGTCTTTATGACGACAAATAACAGCACAGCGAAGACGATGGTCTCAGCGTATTCTCGAATTAGAGATTTCTGTCTGGCCATTGTGGCCACTCCCCTTACTGATCTAATCTATCTCAGACCACAGCGCCTTCGCCGCTACGAATGTCGAGCACCGCCAGGAATGCCTCCTGAGGTACCTCCACATTGCCGACCTGTTTCATCCGACGCTTGCCCGCTTTCTGTTTCTCAAGCAACTTTCGCTTTCGAGAAATGTCACCCCCATAGCACTTAGCGGTAACATTCTTACGGAGTGCTCTCACCGTTTCCCGCGCTATTATCTTGGCCCCCAAGGCAGCCTGAATCGCGACCTCGAACATCTGACGGGGAATGATTTTCCTGAGGCGAGTACACAGCTCTCGCCCCCATTCATAGGCTTTATCGCGATGGATAATCATCGACAGTGCATCTACAGCGTCCCCGTTCAGGAGCACGTCGAGTTTTACCATGCTTGCGGCTCGATATTCCAGGAATTCATAGTCGAAAGAAGCGTAGCCACGGCTTGTCGATTTCAATCGGTCATAGAAGTCGAAAACGATCTCAGCCAATGGAAGTTCGTAATGCAGGTCAACCCGTGTGGCATCCAGGTATTCCATGTTCTTGTACACACCACGTCGCTCTTTGGTGAGTTTCATGATGTTGCCAATATACTCTGTGGGTACTACGATCTGAGCCGTGATGTAGGGTTCTTCGATTTTCTCGATGAGGCCCTGATCCGGCATATCCGCCGGATTGTCGACGTTAACCGTTTTGCCCCCTGTGGTGTGTACCCGATATTCCACGCTTGGAAGTGTTGCCAGAATGCTGAGTCCGTATTCTCGTTCGAGACGTTCCTGGACGATTTCCATATGCAGCAGCCCGAGAAATCCACATCGGAATCCAAACCCCAGGGCAATGGAGGTCTCCGGTTCATAGAGCAGCGCGGCATCATTCAGCTGATATTTCTCGAGGGCGTCCTTGAGATCCTCATAATCATCACTGGCCGTAGGGTAGAGTCCACTGAAGACCATGGACTTAGCCTCTCGGTATCCCGGCAACGGTGCTTCACAGGGTCTGCTCGCATCGGTGATTGTGTCGCCTGCAGAGGTGTCCGCCACGTTCCGGATATTCCCGATCAGGTATCCGACTTCTCCTTCGGTGAGGACGGGCACGGTCGCCTTGTTCAATCGGAGTACGCCAACTTCAGAGACCTCAAATTGCTTCTTGTTAGCGCACATCTGAATCGTCATGCCAGGTCTGATCTCGCCTTCGACAACCCGTACATAGGGCACGGCGCCTCGATATTGATCATAGATCGAGTCAAAAATGAGTGCACGTAACGGGACATCGTCAGAAGTTGGCGGGGGCGGCACACGATCTATTACGGCATCCAAAACCTTATCGATTCCCAAGCCTTCTTTGGCACTGATCAGAAGGACCTCTTCCTCAGAAACACCGAGAAGGTCCACCAATTGCTGGGTCACTACATCCACTTGGGCATTGGGAAGGTCGATTTTGTTGATTACCGGAAGTATCTCCAGGTCGTTCTCCATAGCAAGGTACAGGTTGCTGAGTGTTTGTGCCTCAACGCCCTGGGCGGCATCGATAATCAGCAGTGCCCCCTCACAAGCAGCCATGCTTCTGGACACCTCATAGGAGAAATCCACGTGCCCCGGTGTATCGATCAGATTCAGTACGTAATCCAGTCCGTCAGGGGCCGTATACTCCATTCGAATCGCGTGGGCTTTTATGGTTATACCACGTTCGCGCTCCAAATCCATGTCATCCAGAACCTGTGCCCGCATCTCATGCGGAGATACTGTTCCCGTCAGCTCTAGCAGCCGATCCGCCAAGGTGGATTTACCATGGTCAATATGTGCAATTATGGAGAAGTTTCGGATATGCTGAAGTGCCATTTTTCCATTTCTCGGACGAGCCCGCGTGGGAGCAACATATACAGAATAATAAAGCTCTTTAATATATCTATACGGGCGTGACTGTCAATGGATATTAAGGCGTCAAGGAGGGGTAAGCGAGGTACGACAAACACTGAAACTGACCGAGGCCACGGGGCCTCGGTCAGCTGGTGACTTCGTCAAGTTCGACTGGTTCGAAGCCATGGGCCATTCGGAGAACAACCTGGGCTACGCCAATGGCGATCAGGACGGACAGGACAGGTATT
This sequence comes from Candidatus Latescibacterota bacterium, assembly GCA_018667995.1. Classification (GTDB taxonomy): domain Bacteria; phylum JAAXHH01; class JAAXHH01; order JAAXHH01; family JABIQT01; genus JABIQT01. The sequence continues at coordinate 5,265 of JABIQT010000583.1, read as the reverse complement.
GCCACGTCCATATCAATAGGCGGCAGAAATGTGGCCATGTATTGCCACGAACCATAGATGCTGCCGAAAATCTGTGCGAAATAGGGAGAGACCGAATCCGTCCCGATTGAGGCGGTTTCAGGAATCCGCTTTGATATCTGAATCAGGGAGTCCTGGTATAGCCAGGTGAGAAACGTGGCTACAACAATGGCCGCTGCCGCGGCTACTCGCATGACGTCGCCGGGAATGCCCAGGAATCCGCTCACGGGTACCGGGAGCCGATCCATTACGTGCAATGTGAAATCGTGAGAAGGCATCTCCAGAGGAGTTTCCTTAACCGCGTTGACCACGCCCGTGAGAAGAACGGCTTCAGCCCGACAATTCTTGCACGTTAGCAGGTGGTCATCCAGTTCCCTTTGTTCAATCGACGATAGAATTCGTTCGAAAGATTCCTGTATCAGGGTCAATGAGGTATGGCATTCCATGGTAGCATCCTTATCGCAATTCCTGCGGCTCGAAAGCCGTGATTGCCAGTTTTTTAAGTGCCCCGCGGGCTCTGAACAAATGGGCTTTTACGGTCCCGATGGGAAGGTCCAGGGTCTCACTCATTTCTTCGTATGAAAGATCTTGCATGTGGTACATGGTCAGAACCGCGCTGTACTTGGGCGGTAGTGACGCGATCATATTCTGGACACGATCCTTAAACTCGCTTCGCTCAACAAGTCGATCAGGGTTATCTCCGTGATCCGGGATCTGCAACGGCGCGCTGTCAACATCGTCCTCAGCGGAGGCATCGATTGATGTGACATCCAGGCGAGATTGCCTTGCCTTGGTCAAGCATACATTCATTGCGATTCGGTACAGCCAGGTTCCAAATTTCGCGTCGCGGCGAAATTTACTTAATGCCCGGAAGGCCCGGACAAATGCGTCTTGTGCAGCTTCTTCTGCATCTTCGCGATTTCCTACAACCCGGAGGGCCATGCTGAAAATAGAGCCTTTGTGGCGTTCGATAAGCGATGCGAACGCTGGTCGGCTACCCTCACTCAGATCCATGCGCCTCTCGCGGGGATAGCATTCCGGGTTGTATGTCCTTCTTCACAACCATAGGACCGGAAGCGATATAAAGATGTTTCAGAAAATCCAAGTAAATCTGCAGTAGAGGGCACTTACATCAGATTATACGCATAAATCTGGAAAAAAACAAACGCGATTCGCATTAGGTGAAACAATTCATTTTTGCCTCAAGTCGTATGTTCAGGTTCGGCGAAACGATCTTCATGGGGCATGACGAATATGGCGATAGGAACGTACAATTAGAAACAGAAGTACTAAATTTTGCATAACACAATTGTCATAAGGAGGGAAGCGAGATGGGTGACGTCATTGGATTATTGGGTGTAATCGGATCCATGGTCTGTCTGATCATTGGTGCGGGCGGCTTTATTGCTTATGCCCTGAATCAGCAGAAGATAAAGCACAAAGAAAAAATGGCTCTGATAGAGAAGGGCTTGTATGTGGAAGCCAAGCGTCAGGAATCGGGCGTCCCGTCTTTTAGCATTATCATCCTTGTGGGTATCGGTCTCGCTATTCTGGCCTCAAGTGCGCCGCCGTTCCTTGGATTTTCCCTGCTGTTCATAGGAGTTGGGCTGATTGTTCGAGACCGGCTGCTTCGCCATAAGAAGCACGTTACAGGTCGCCTTCAAACTGGCAGTCTGCAGGAAGATCAACCAAAACAGAAAAGCCCTGAATCCGAAGAAGAACCGTGGTAGAACGGCTTCGATTAAAGTAAGCCCGAAACCCTCAAACAGGAGGAATAGAAATGACTGACAAGAAACTATACAGGTCTGTTAGTGATAAATGGGTCGGTGGGGTATGCGGCGGCCTCGGTGATTATTTCGGCGTAGACCCTACAGTAATCAGAATTGCGTGGGTCGTCATCGCCTTGGTATCGATGCCCGTGGGATTGGCAGTGGGCGCGCTCACTTACGCCGTGAGTATGTTCGTAGTTCCACGAAACCCCGATGAAGTCTCACTCATGGATACGCAGGGCCTCTCCGAAGATGAGTCAGGTCTCGAAAAGGATGTACAGAGCAATGGAATGGTCTGGGGCGCCGTTATGATTCTCTTGGCATTGGCTGTCCTGACGTATTCCGATATTCATCCCTTCCATCACTGGAACGTGCCATTCATCGGGATGCCCCTAATTCTCGTGGCTATTGGTGTTTTCTTTATGTTTAAATACAGACCCGACGTGGTACAGAAGTTGAAAGAACTCTCAGGCCAGCGCAGGTTGTACAGGTCCGAAGCCGATAAGAAGATATTCGGTGTATGTGGGGGACTCGCCGATAGCTTCAGCATCGATCCAACACTCGTTCGGCTGGGTTGGGCTTTGGGCACCATGTTGTCAGGTTTCGGTCCGGGAATTCTGGTATACCTCGTGCTTGCGTTCATTCTACCGGTAGGACGCCCTGATGACGTTCCACAGGAAGTGTAACTGAGAGGAATTACGCCGTCGGAAGCGGCTGTAAGACGCCAGAGAAGAAATCCAAGGCCTTCCGTGCTGTTCGACCAGGCTCCGGGACTCGAAAAATGTCAGACTACGAGCTCGGGGCCTGGTCGTTTCAGGTGGGGCAAATCGGCACGTAAAGGCTTGACAATTTGTAGCTTCTGGTGTATTATCGCAGTCCCTTGAGCCGATTCATCACGCTGTGATTATTCGCTCGGTAATCAGGAGCGAAGCAAGAAAAGTGACCCCTGGAGCCCACGTTCATGCGCAACGAAGAAGACGTGAATTTGTCTGAAGATAATACCGGCTCCAATGAGGTCGAGGAGTCCGGGACCGTAGATGAACAGACTGGGTCGTCGAATGAAACGACTCCCGCTGAGCCAGAGACTGAGCACGCTGCAACCTCGGACGTTGGCGCCATCATCGCCGACAGGTATCTTATAGACGCCGCCGCATCTGTACTCGAAGATAGAATAGTCTACAGAGCTACGGAGAAGGGCCATCTGCGGTGGTGTGCCGGCTGTCGGGAGCTCTATGTCCTTGATCAGGATGATGAATTCTGCGATGAATGCGGAGCTGAGCTAGGTCCTGGCTGGTATCGGTTGACTCGGTGGGCTACGGAGCAGGGACCCGCTGGTGTCGATAGCTTTGTTCAGGCGAACCTCGGTCACGATGTGTGGCTGTCGCCCACAGATTGGTTTGTATGCGAAGGTCAGCGATACATGATTCAGGAATGGTTCGGCGGACGGATCCTGGCTGACATGCCAGGGGACCATAAATCTGAGGTGGTGTTGGCCTGGGGTAGCAAGTTGGCCGAGGGGATGCAGGTTCTTCATGAAAGCGGGTTTGCAGGAATTCCGTTGGGGCGAGCTGACCTTGCAGTATCGGACGGCGATGAGATAAAGCTCTTGAATTGGGGCCCGTTTTCTGTGTTTCCATCGCAGACAGAAATGGAAGACGATGCCTTTGATCTTGCCCGTCAGGCAGATCTCCGGAGCCTGTCCCTGCTGATTACGGATTTGTTATCACAAGATTCATTACCAAATGAGCAAGATGAAAACCAGACTATGGACCCGGTGCTGCTAGAGATTCTATCCGACATGGCCCAGGGAGGATACGACGACGCTCTGTCTGCCTCTGAGGATCTGTCCGAACGCCTCCACGGGGAAGAACCTGTACAGGTCTCGGATATTGAGCTTGCCCAACGCGAGGCGCTGTCATTCGATGCCGGGGCGCGCTCGCATGCGGGACGCGTTAGGCCTTTGAATGAAGACAGTATTGCCTTGATGGAATTCGAGGTTGTGCGTGATTCCTTGCGAGAAAACGCAGGGCTCTATGTTGTGGCGGATGGCGTGGGTGGGCATGACAGTGGGGAAATAGCCAGTCGTGTCGCCGCAGGCACCATGGCCCGGTACATTTCCGAAAGGTTAATACAATCGGATATCAGTGGCATTAGCGGGAATCCTGATGAACCAACATACGGTGGCCTCATAGGCGATGCGGTGCGAGCGGCAAATCAGGCGGTCGTCGACGCGGGACCTGATAACAATGCGAGCAATATGGGTACCACTCTCACCGCTGCGCTCGTTGTCGGATCCTTTGCATACATTGCCAATGTCGGCGATAGTAGAACTTACCTGTTTCGTAACGGTGTGCTGTCGCCGATAACTACGGATCATTCGGTCGTTGCCAGACTTGTCGCCATTGGCATGATAGAACCGGAAGACGTTTACACGCATCCTCAGAGGAACTATGTCTACCGTGCCCTCGGCAGCACAGAGGACTTTCAGGTCGACACCTATTTTCAACCGCTCTTATCTGGTGATCGTTTGATTCTCTGCTCGGATGGCCTATGGGAAATGGTGCACGACCCAGAGCTTCAATCGACTCTGGTGGAGACGGATTTTTCGCAGGCGGCATGCGACCGTCTCGTTGAGTTGGCCAACGCCAACGGCGGTGAGGATAATATCTCAATCATCATCGTCCGCGGATGTGGATATGAGGATGCAGGGTAAGAGGAGATCGGTACTCCGCTGAATCATTGAGCGGAAGTGAGATTTTCGATATTCTCCCAGTTTCCAATAGAGGTGCAAGCGTGAGCGAGCTGCTGAAATCCGGCGCCATCCTCCACAATACCTATCGAATCCTCCGCGTGATTGACCAGGGCGGAATGGGTGCGATATATATGGCTGAGAACCGCCAGCTGATGAATGAAGTCTGTGCGGTCAAGGAAATGCTCGACAATTTCTCCACGCCCGAGGAGCGTAAAGAAGGACTCAATTTATTCGAGCAGGAAGCCAAGATCCTCCATTCGCTCGATCACCCCAATCTACCCAGGTTGAAGGCTTATTTCAGCGAGAACAATCGCTACTATCTGGTGATGGCCTATATAAAGGGTCGGACGCTGGAGAGTATCGTAGAGTCTACATCTGATTTCATTCCGGAATCTGTTGTCATTCGATGGTGTGCCGACCTATTCAATATCCTGGAATATCTGCACGATCAAGATCCTGCTATCATCTTCCGGGACCTGAACCCAAGAAACATTATGCTGGAGGACGGTACCGGCGATGTCAAGCTCATTGATTTTGGGATTGCCCGATTCTTCAAGGCCGGTAAGAGCTCGGATACACTGAGCCTCGGGTCGCCTGGGTATTGCCCCATTGAGCAATACGGTCGTGGGCAGACCGATACGCGTTCGGATGTTTATACTGTCGGAGCTACGCTATACCACATTCTGACGAAAAAAGTACCCATTGCGGCGATTGAGCGAATAAAGC
>JABIQT010000471.1 GCA_018667995.1 Candidatus Latescibacterota bacterium | reverse complement strand
CACTATCGAGAAAGTGAACTCGGCACGATACTTGAGCACGAAGCTTGACCAATTTTTCCCGGTCCTTCGGGCGCCGATTACGAAGGCTGAAGAACTAATATTGAAAGATGGAATCGTACTCGGTGATTGTCTGATGAGCTATGCCATAATCCACTTCAACGGTAAACTACAGCTGCTCTACGTGGACGAAAGGACTCCGTCCGTGATTCGTCGATCCGTCAGTGAAGATTTCGTCAGCTATTCAGAAATCGCCCCTGTACCGATCGAATCTGATGGTATCCGCACGGTCCAACTGCACCAGTATCACAGAGAGGTAATTCTCGCTGTATCAACTTCCTCCGGTAAACTAGCGATCTATGAATCTAAAGATATGGAATCCTGGACCTTATTAAGTGAGCAATCCGGGATCTCGACAGCAACGCCCTGGTATATCTACCCGGAATACCCGAGCAAGATTGCCGGCGGCCAGGCGCTGTTTTATGTTCCTGCAGCGGAATCATCGACGGCCATATGCAGTTGGGGAGAGGAGTGGGAGCATGCCACCGATTGGCCAACCGAATCGATCGCCATGACAGCTCCCGAGAATCTGAAAATCTCAGATATCACCATTGCCGCCCATTTGGGCGATTCCAAGTGTACCATTCTTGTTGACACGAAATCGTCCAGCGTTTCGCCTAGCCTTCCCCAATATACACAACCAGAAGACGTCGCTGTCGCAGGAAAATCGCTCGAAGACCTACCCTTCGAATGTGCTTCAAGTCCGAGCAGAATCCGCGTTCTGAATAGAGGCCGATCACTGTGGTTCGTAAGCTACATTCTTTCCGGCAGCAACGGCGATCGCTTATTCTATGGATATATCAACTGGGACACCACTACGCCTTCGCTTGTGTCAATTGGGACAGGTGCTGCACTCAACAGCATTGCCGGCAAGGTGGGGTTCATCTAACGATTCGTAGGCCCTTTGGCTACGTATCCCTACCATAGAAACCGCTTGACGCAGAGGCTTGTCCCCCTCACACTTAGCCCTATATTCCCTAACGGATTTTATTAGTCCGTAATCACAGAATGAAGACTGGAAAATCAGGATCGACCTGGTGACGATGCGCACATCAAATTCGAGAAATCTGAATATATACCGAATTCTGTTTGCCTTCCTTGCACTGGCTATGTTGTCGGCCTGTGACTCCTCGGAGAACCTGGGCGGTCCGCGCAGAATTACCTACTGGGAAAAATGGTCCGGATTCGAGAGTGAAGCCGCCGAGAAAGTCGTCGCCCGATTCAACGAAATTGAGCGGACCAAGGCGAAATCAGAATCTGGTTACCGTCCGATTGAAGTTAAATACGTATCGGTAGCACGCATTGAGCAGAAACTGCTCGTGGCCATTGCTGGTGGCAACCCGCCGGATGTCGCTGGCGCCTATACATTGATGCTATATCCCTACGTGGACAAGGGGGCGGTGCTTGATCTGACGCCCATGTTGAAAAAGGCCGGGATTTCGCGGGATCAGTTCCTCCCTTCCGTCTGGGATCTGGGACGTTACCACGGTCGACAATGGGCCCTTCCGACCACGCCAGCCACAACAGCACTGCACTGGAACCGGCGACTATTCTCCGAAGCGGGATTCGACCCAGATATCGCTCCCCGGACGATAGAGGAACTGGACCATTACGCTGAACGGATGACCAAGTGGGAGGTCATTGGTCCCAATGGCGCTTCGGAAATCCGAACTGGCTACTGTCCTGAAATTCCCGACGAAAACAAAAGACTTCTTCAGGTAGGATTTCTGCCATCGGAACCCAACTGGTGGAACTACGCATGGGGGAACTATTTCGGTGGGGACCTCATGAGCGACACGGGTGAGGTGACTACACTTTCACCTGAGAACATACGAGCGTATGAATGGGTCGCATCCTTCTCCCGGAAGCTCGGTGTTCAGAACGTGCAGCGCTTCGTCTCTGGATTCGGGAATTTCTCGAGTCCGCAGAATGCCTTCATGAGCGGCAAGATAGCCATGGAAATACAGGGCGTCTGGATGTACAATTTCATCGAGAACTACGCTCCCGGAATGAAATGGGGGGTCGCCCCTTTCCCACATCCAGAGAAATCGCCGCAACTGCAGTCTACGACTTTTGTAGATGCTGATCTGATCATGATTCCAAAGGGTTCGGCTAACCCCGACGAGGCGTTCGAGTTTATTAAATATCTGATGTCACAGGAAGGCATGGAGCTGTTGTGCCTTGGGCACAGGAAATTCTCGTCACTGATCGCCGTATCTGAAAACTTCTATCGGGATCACCCCCACCCTTATATAAGGATCTTCCGCGACTTGGCCCTGAGCTCGAATCGCGTAAGTTCTTCCAAAACCGGCATATGGGCGGAATACCGGCGTGAGATGAGTAACGCCGTCGGCCGAATCCAGAATCTCAACGTATCTCCCCGGGATGGCCTCACCGAGGTCCAGTCGCGCATCACTAACGCCGAACAGCGAAATCAAATGATGCTAACCCGAAGGGGCTTATCGAAATGAACAGCAGACGCCTGACCGGATTGCTGTTCTGTCTCCCATGGTTCATCGGTTTCGGTGTGTTTATGCTGTACCCCATGGTAGCTGCCCTCTACTACTCACTCTCGGACTACAGCGTCCTTCTTCCTCCCGTGTTCATAGGGTTTGACAACTATATAGAACTCTTTTCAGACGACATTTTCTGGAAGAGCCTGAACAATACAGTCGTTTATGCCTCCGGGGCGGTATTGCTCAGCATGCTGACCTCCCTGACTCTGGCACTTCTGCTCAACAGCAGAGTGCGCGGTATGGCATTTTACCGTACCGTGTTTTTTCTTCCGACATTGATGCCTGTCGTAGCCGGAAGCATTCTCTGGATGTGGATGTACACGGGCGATGGTGGCATCATTAACACATTCCTCGAGACAGTGGGAATTACCGGGCCCGCATGGCTCGCCGATCCAAGGTTTGCCAAGCCCGCTCTTATTCTGATGGCCGTCTGGGGTGCGGGACACGCAATGGTGATTCTGCTCGCGGGGTTGCAGGATATCCCAGAACATCTATACGAGGCTGCGCTGCTCGACGGGGCGAATTGGTGGCATCGTCTGATTCATGTGACACTGCCCATGATCACGCCCGTCATCTACTTCAATCTGATCATCGGAATAATCGGAAGCCTTCAGGTATTCACTCAGGCATTTATCATGACAGGGTCAACGGGGTCGCCGGAACGCTCGACGCTGTTCTATGTGCTGCGTCTCTACAACGTAGCCTTTCAGGATCTGCGTATGGGCTACGCCTGTGCTATGGCCTGGATTCTCTTCATTCTTGTGCTCGGGCTTACCATGATCATGCATCGCACGTCCGCCAGGTGGGTGAACTATGAGCGCTGACAACCCGCTGCAGAGAAGTTCCCGTTGGCTTCATCTCCCCCTCTTTGTGCTGGGGCTTATCTTCCTGTTTCCACTCGCTTGGCTGGCGGCCAGTTCACTGCAGCCAAGGGAACAGGTTGGACGGATACCTCCTCAATGGTTGCCTCGTATGCATTACCTGGAGGAGGATGGTCGATCAATAAGGGTCACACCACCAGAGTCAGTAGGCTCTGACCAGCTACTGGTCGAACCGCAGGCCGGCCCCGACTCTGGCCGGCGGATACTCGTCTCCGTCGCGTCCTATCAAAACGGTAGTATCACGCAAAGCGTGCAGGTTGCGGATGTGGTTGAACGACGTACATTTCCAGCTGAGCTTATCCAGGCGGTCCCTTCTGAATTTGTATATGTGCGGGAGTGGCAGATCTCGAAATATGGCCAGACTCAGCCCCGTCAGTTCTACGTCGCCCCGGAAGCCATTTCCATCAGCATCGAACCGGTCCTGGGGAATTACACCGAGGCCATACGAGCCTTGACCGCAGGAGAGGCATCGAAGAGGTTGCCTATTGGCGAACTTCTGAGCAGAACGCGATGGCCCTGGACGGAGCCAGAAGCCATTGGCACGGACATTACGTTTTTGACGTATCTATCCAACACGTTGGTCGTAGCGATTCTTGGCGTACTAGGCACTGTGATTTCGAGTTCATTAGTCGCATATGGACTCGCCAGAGTTCGATGGAAGGGGAGAGAGGCGCTATTCACAGTAATTCTTGCTACTATGATGATACCATTTCCAGTGCTCATGGTGCCACTATACGGTGTGTTTCGCACGCTGGGGTGGATTGGGACACTGATGCCACTGTGGGTGCCTGCCTGGTTCGCCGGGGCTTTCAATATATTCCTGTTGAGGCAGTTCTTCCTGACGATTCCCGAGGATCTCACAGATGCGGCCAGAATCGACGGTTGTTCGGAATTCGCCATATACTGGCGCATCATGCTGCCCCTCGCAAAACCGGCGTTGGCCGTCGTTGCACTTTTCCACTTCCTATTCGCCTGGAACGACTTCCTGGGACCACTGATATTCCTGACGGAGCCGGATACCTTTACCATGGCTCTTGGGCTTCAACAGTATCAGTCGCAACACGGAGGAAGCGAGTGGCATCTTCTGATGGCTGCCTCCCTCTTACTTGTGCTACCTATCATCGTTCTATTCTTCTTTACCCAGAAGACGTTCATACAGGGAATATCCACAACAGGATTGAAAGGATGAGTGGCGCCTCTTGCTAGGAAACCCTCCGCGATCATTCCCTGCATTAGTCGCCAGCATCTTTCTCCTGGCAGCGTATATCACGGGCTGCGGGGGTCAATCCGGTGACGAAGATACCCTAACCATAAAGCTCTGGACACAGGACACTTGGCTGGGTATTACAGGTCACGAGCTGGACGGCGTTCCACTCGACGATCCCCGGCAAGCTTTGTATTCCAGGAAAGACTGGTACCTCAAGGTCGCGGAAGACTTTCGATCCCTCCATCCAGATCAGAATATCCGGTTCGAAATTGAGGTACTCGATTGGACAACCGGATTCCAAAAGCTGGATATCGCCGTAGCCTCCGGACTCCCGCCCGATATTATGGTCAGTACCTCTGGGATAGCCTTGAAGTATGCCCGTTTCGGCCTACTTGAGGCATTCGACGACTATTTGCCCCCCGAAGACGTTGCCGACTTTGGCGCCTTCTACGACTTCAGCGAGTATGACGGCAAGCACTACTTCCTGCCTTTCATAGGCGGCAGCAGATATATGGTGGCCAATCGCAAGATATTCGAGGAGCGACAGGTCGCACACCTGCTGCCTACTGAGGGTGATCGGAGGTGGTCCTTTGACGAATTTATCGAAGCCGCCAAAGCGACTACATTCGATCGTGATGGCGATGGAATGGTTGATGTTTACGGTTTCTCTCTCCCCTTCCAGCGTAGTTCACCGCAACAGGATCAGATGCCCTTTTTCTGGGGCCATGGAGCGGCTCAGTTTAACGCAGATGGCGACACGCTGATTATGAACAGCGAGGCTGGCATACGGGCTCTGCAATTCATGGTAGACCTGGAACACAAGCACCACGTAATGCCGCGGGGATCTGCAGGGCTCCGAAGTAACGATGTCACGGATCTCTGGAATGATGGTCGGCTGGCCATGCGCATGGGTTCTCACGCCACGCTGATAGGTCATGAACGGGCACTGAATACGGGCGTCATCAAGGACGATGTAATCGAGCTCCATCCCATGATGTATCCGAGTCTCCCCGGAATCAAGCCTCGCGTCTTCGTTGTGGCAGATTCCCCATGTGTATTCGAACAGGACGATCCTGAGAAGCTGCTCCTGGTTATGGATTTCGTCCGTTTCCTCACCAATACTCAGCACGAGCGGGAAGCTTCCTACGCCCTCTCGACTCTTCCCACACGATCTTCTGCAAATGATGTCTGGTCGGAAGACCCGTATCAAGAATACGTACTACGGGTTACGAAATATGGGACCCGCGATGCGATCCAGGGATACGGTATCCCTCTCGTAAACATGACGAGGGCAGCGTTCCAGGCCGCCATGGCCCGTCAGGTATCCCCCAGGCAGGCACTGGATGAATATGTTCGGCGGGGAAATCGGTTTATTGTTAGGGATCTGCAGCGCAGAAGGCGGGGCGGAAAACTCGTGGGGCAGGAAT
>JABIQT010000385.1 GCA_018667995.1 Candidatus Latescibacterota bacterium | reverse complement strand
GTTACATTCTCACGGGATCACCTGTTCGTGGAAATCGGTGCGAGTAGCTTCGGCTGCGGCGATCATTCCTTGTTCCCGAAACAGAACAGCCAGCTCGTCATCGGGTATGCGAATAAGGCGATCATAGTCACCGGGCCCACAAGGAACCGCGACACAGGGGATTCCTGGCAGTCTCGCTCGCACTGCGGCCGCGATCCGGTGCGCCCCGCTGAGGGCACGATACGGTTGCTGAGCTTCATCAGCCAAAGGAATAGGCGGTACGCGATCGAGGTCCCATCCATGTTGAAGGATCGCTCTGATGGTCTCGACTTGCCCCTCTATCTCTGGTTCATGGGGATGGAGAATGTCCGCGCGCTTGAGCCAGAGAATGGGCGCCCCACGCCACTGATCTGTGGTGCTGTCCTTCATCATTCAATCCCAATGTGAACGGCTTGGCATTGATCAGCCACGGAAATACGGGTCCAATGAATAGCAGGTTCTGCCTGGAGAATAGAAACTATGTCGGAGAACTCTAATTATCAATGGTACAGTATTAGGGGTGCATACATTGGTGTTTGGTTGTACTGCAAGCAGAACGGCCTTGCTCGATCATCCTGTCTGACTGGCCGGTGTCGATGATCCTCTTCCAACGACCTTAGCAATCTAAATCCTTCGGCGCGGTTACGGGCGTCCACTTTGATTCCGCTGGTTGTGTCCTCTGCGATATCTCCGGTAACGCCGTAAGATCAAGAGAATTGGATTCAGCACATAGTAGAGTGGGAAGAGTGGCCGGGGCAGAGAAATCTCGTCCCAGTCTTCTGGGCGGACCAACATCAGTCTCAATATGCGTGCTTTATGGCGGATACCGCGATGCAGTCTGAGCCTGTAAATCGTGCCTTTCAGGATCTGTGTAACTGAGTGTTTCTTCCATTCGATCAAAAAGGAATTTGGTTCAAGCATAGCGCCGATGGCGGAGGTAGCCAAGTATGCAGTCTGTTTCCCCGTTTCAGGCTCAGGGCTCATCAGAGCTGGAATGGGAGTCCCCAATAGGACGTGTGCTAAGTGCATCGTTTGATCCACCACACGTTCAAGTCCCAGATCTCGGGTTCGCGCCACAATCTGAGGCCAATCGAGAATCTCGGGTCGGTGCAAGATCTGCGCCACGTCACAGAGCCACCCGAGTCGATACCAAGCGTGTTCACTACCATGCGTCATCAGGTAAATCAACCGGTCTTCGGGATTAAGAACAGCCTCCGGATAGCCTGCGATTACCGTGGTCTGTGAGCGGTAGTATACCTCATGGAAATCCATGGGAAGTGATATGAGATTCGTCAACCTCCAGTGCAACTCGATGCGAATCCGATGGGTATTGGGGATTCCTTCCGCATCTGAGACGTATCCGGCATCTGAAAAGAGATGATGAAGATGTTCTCGGTGTCGTATGCCAGGTGTGATATTCCGATAGCCAGCATGCCGGATGATGTGATCGGCCTGATCGAAATGCTCAGGCGCAATGAGAAGGTCCATATCACCCGCATGGCGCAGGTTCAAGTCGCCATATATGCCGAGTGCCAGTGCGGTACCCTTCAGGGATAGAACCGGGAGATCCCTCTCTGCAAAGCGCTTTAGCAGATTCACCAAAGCAGCGCTTCGCAGCATTGCGTGTTTTGTGTTCTCAAGAAACTGGTTTCTCAGATCACGAAGAACCATCTTCGGCAGAGCCTTTTTCCACGCGCCGCTCAGATTACCGTATACCTGTGGAACGACTCTATGCCGGTCGCACCAACTGAGAAATCGATCCCAATCCAGATGATGTGAGGTTAACTGCTCAAAATCCTCCGTGCTGTTCGGTGGCGTCCGGAGGCAGCAGAGCAGAAGGCGAAATTCGAGTGGGAGTTCTTGCAGAAATTGTTCGGTCATACGGGCGGGTTGTAGCATGAGTGACAGAGGTGGGGGATGCGCATTGAGCCTGCACCAGATTTCTCATGACGGTGTATCGAGGTTACTCTTGGACTGGGGTACTAGGGTTGGGATCAACCAAGCAGATGTCCCGGATAATTTCAGCGTATAGACACGCTCGCACACCAAGTGCCGACGGACTAAGCAGATTGCTCTTCCGTAATCTGTAGCAGGTTCTTTTCGGCGAGCTCATTGAGCAAGGCCAGGATATCCTGCTCGCATTCCTCGCGGGGCACGTCATACTCCTGTATCAGGATGCTGCAGAGACCAGATACAGTACGAGGCGACGCCAGCAACTCCCAGATACGACTGCCGATTTCATCCAAACCGAAGTACGCGCCTTTATCGATGCTCATCATAACCACTTGATCGTCAAGTTTACTGCTGACAATCTCATCAGATGCCTTGATCATCGTCTGCAAGTTGATGACAGGTCCGTTACCCATAGATTTTGTCCCCTAAAATCCTGCATGTACCACAGTTTACTGAATAATATCATAAAATGCATTACATCGGGCGCCTTGGCCTCGTGCCTCGACCGGTCTCTCCGGTTGGATTTTCGCCACGTATATTACCGCTCACTATATTCAGGTACATACTCATGTGGACTGCCATTCGCCCTCAAGCCTCTCTACCAGACTATCCAGTTTAGACAGACAGTCTGGGCGGTTCACCCGTTTCAGAGGGATATCTCTGAATGCCTCCGCGTACTGCTGGAAAGAGGACTGCTCCCGTCCCAGAGCTTTGACAAGCCCTGGTAGAAATGTATTCCCGATCAGCGCAAATTGCTTTTCGTACCCATGCAGCGGAGTCAATCTCGTCTCGTCACAGTGTGCTGTATCGATTTCGAAAATTGCTCGAAGTGGGATTGGAAATCGGACGAAGTTGTCAGTTGTTTCGAGGGTGTATTTCTCAAGCTTCAGATCGACAGGTAGTGGTTCGAGATCATCGACCGAGATACCGATTTGACGGGCAGTCTCACGATGTATTTTGATCTGAGGATATCCGGGAACCACCAACAATTTCCCGGTCGACGCAAGCGAGACGACACAGATGTCATCGCTTAGAAGTGGGTACTGTCTGCTTCGGAAGGCAGCTGCGAGCGTAGACTTCCCTCGGCCCGACTGCCCCATAAAGACGACAGCTTTGCCGTCCACACAGATAGCACTGCCATGGAGGACGATCCTCCTCCTCTGGTACAGTAGCGCCATGAGTGGTACTTGTAGCAATCTGTAGAGGATCACGGCTTCGGTTGCCTGCGGCGCAGGATCGATGGTTATCTGACTACCCCTGCATACAAGAAACCTCGCCGCTCTTTTTCGGACGAGAATGCAGTTCTGCGTGATCTGATACTGGCGATTTTGGAATGTGGTCTTATCGAGTTCTTGCGGGACCTTACCATAGCGAATGTAAACATCAGGAACCGCATCACCCAGAGCAGCAGCTGGAAGTGCAATATCCGATGCCACATTTAATCCGTAAATGCTATAGCAGGGCACGTTTGCTGTATTGTCGTGCTTAGTCATTCAACCATGGGGCATGCATTGTTAAGACCATTAAGCAGATGGAGCGCGGCTAGGCTTCTGAGGTGGAGCTAGAGTCAGAACCAGATGGGCCCGAACCTTGCTGAGTCGCTTTGGGGATCGCGTAACATTGCAGTTTGGGACGCGTCCAATGTTTCAGTTTGCGATTTTGACCGGACGGGGCATTAGACAGATCCATTGAGTTGCCTCCTATTATCAACAAAATCCAATTTAGCGAGCTTCTTGATGATTTCTACCATAATAGTATCCCATAGTGACAAAAACAAGAGTAAAAATCCCTAATCCATAAAGACGCTGGTTTCGCACAGGACCCGCATTACACCGGCGCGACGAGGGTAATACGAAGTGGTGAGAGTTGCGATTGAAATTGACCCCGTATGGTGGGCATGTATATTTTGACGGAATGATCGGCCCATGGCATTCTACCTTATCCCCAGGAAACTCCTATTGGCTACGTTTTTACGGCGGTTATTTCGGAAATTGAAAAATCCCTATGGAGTGCTGTATTCAGACGAGTTCATTTTTCGTCACCTGCCTGAAAAAAGAAAACATGCCTGGCTCATATCGGCCCCGAAGTCTGGGTCAACCTGGCTATCTGTCTTACTCGAAGAAGGACTCGGTTGGGACACTCTTCGACTCATGCCGAAAGACATCCTCAGAGAAGAAGTTCCAGAGATAATGCGTTTTATGCAGCTCTCACGATCGCGGCCTGTGTTTACGCCGCGCACGCATACCCGGTACAGCCAGTCCGTTCATCGCATGGTCGAAAAGGCTGATATCGGGGTAATCGTCCAGGTCCGTAACATATTCGATATGGTCATCAGCTATCTGGATCACCTTAACAATGACAGGACTGGATTCATCGTCCCTGTCGCATTTATGAATTTCGATTCTTGGAAGCAGTTATCCGATACGGAGAAGACCTCGTTCATAATCGAAATGGTGGTTCCGTGGTACTTTGGTTTTTATTGTGGATGGATGACATCGAACCTCATGAAAGACGGCCACGTCTACTTGTGCCAATATGAACGTTTGAAATCGGACCCCCTCCAGGAATTGCAGCGGATCCTGGATTTTCTCGAGGAAGGCAGAGCGGAAACATTGCTGCGTGAGATTGTTGAGGCGAGCGATCAGAAGCCTACCAAGAAGAATTATGGGTTCGTAGGAAGGGGTAGACTGCATCTCAATGACGAGCAGAAGGCAAAAATTGTCTCCTATGCGTCGTTCTATCGAGGTGTTGATTTTGGACCGTTGGGCATCAGTGATTCAGTGAATCGAAATGATGCCTGACCAAATGATACTGCATTAATGCTTCAAAAGCTTCGGCTGAATCTGCATTCACATGGTTGACGCAGAACAGATGCGGCTTAGTTTCCAAACACCGGTCTATCTGTTCCTGTTTGTGCATTTTCACGCTCATCATCTGCATGGGCGAATCTGCTCCCAATCTTAAAAGCATCCGTCCAGATATGGCGCCTACGAAATGAGACAGCAGGGACATATGGACCTCGTCTCTGGTTCTCGTTCTTGCTATGGCCACGCATTCCGTTAATTCCCGCCTGAAAATCCGCCACGCATCCTCCATACAACTTCTGCGTAAGAGATGCGCCTGATGCGTGATATTTAGATTTGGCAACAAGCCGTATTGCCGGTAAATGCAGCGGTTTGTGTGGTACAGATGGGCTATGTGAACATTCGTACGCATCGAATAGGGCTGGGTGTTTTCCGCATTCTGCACCGGTTTCAGATTTTGAAACGAATCGATATCGGGAACGTCAAAGTCCCATTTGCTTATATACATATCTACAACGGGCAGATTGTCTTGAAACCACATCTCCCTCGTTAGATAGTTTCCAATGAAATAATCGTCGTTCAGGTACATGAAGCATTCAGAAAGACCGGGTATCTTGTGCAGATAGGCCTCAACACTGGTGCTTTTAAAAGTAGGTTTTAAGCACTCGTCTCCCAGTATTTCATTCTGGTCTATAATAATGATCTGTCTATCGAGTGCGTCATGCCAAACAGGTATGGGACCGGCGGTTACGATGAAGATCCTATCGACAAAGGGGCAGTATAATCTGAGACACTTAATAGAATACTCCAGCTCGTTGTGATTCTGATGTCTCCCCGTGCTCGGCTCTTTCTTCATGTACTTCTTGTACTCTTCATACCATACTGGGTCAGACATGTCGGCATAGGTGTACACCGCGTCTATTTTATCAGCGTGATCTAACGGCTGAAAGGCATATTCGGGAAGCTTCTCCGGTATATTATGTGAAATTTCCGACATTGTGTCTCCTTTCCTTCTGCACCGTCCTGCTTTGCCAGCCGGTCCATAAGCTATCTCATTGATCGCTACCTACCCGTATCCCAATTGTTCCAGTAGGTCTCCATATCTCTGATTGAAGTACTCGGCCACCCGAGGCGT
>JABIQT010000386.1 GCA_018667995.1 Candidatus Latescibacterota bacterium | reverse complement strand
GGTCAATTCAGCTGGTATTTCCTCCTGCATTCGTTGGCCGACCACCTGGTGGATGTTTCCAAAGAAATCTTCCACATTCAGTTCGTATTTTTCGATAACCTTTCGAACGCGACTTTCAACAATTGTCATGCTCGATCTAGGATAGACAATGGGGAATGGAAGATCAAACTGATTATACACATCGATCAACTGGGCATAGTAACCTATCTCGGACGGCCCTCCCACATAGGCTAGCGCCGGAAACAGCGAGTCCTGTACAATGGGGCGCGTGATTACATTATGGCTGAAGGATTCCGGTGAATCCTGAACTAACTGAACCGCGTCATCCACCGATATCTGCAAATCAGCATGTTGGGCATGGATCATACCCTCAGAATACGACATAGCCGCACGCTGATGATTTTGGCAGAAGAACAGATTCATGGCATCGTCAGCACGAGTCAACTGTGGCGAAAAGCCTGCAGATGCCAAGTTTTCGCCCGCCTCAAGCACCGAGCGGGTAGTCTTGAGCGGATTGTTGATCTCCTGCACAAATATGGGGGCCATCAGTTTTTTCAATTTGGGGTCGGTGGGGTCGATCAATACCATTCCTGTACCGTGCAGGAGCCGCGAAAGCAATGCCGCAAATCCATCTGAAAGTGACGTATCCGCCGTGCAGCTATGGTGAAGAAACGCCAGAATCTCTTCCTTGTGCTCCGTATCCTGCCATGAGTCTGAGAATGCGTCAATTAAACTGGAAATCCCAGAACCAAAGGCTATATGTGCCGCTGAACGCCGATCAACAGGATGGTCAGGAGTCAATGCAAGTCGCGTGACTTCGTTATTTTCATTGGTCGTAAATATGTGGTTTATCTCGTCAAAATCATGATCATCCGATGCCATCCAGAATACGGGTACAATTCGACAGTTTGTGGATGCTTCGAGCCTCTGTGCCAGCTTGATGGCAGTCAGTGCTTTATAAATGGTGTAGAGCGGTCCTGTGAACAACCCCACTTGCTGCCCTGTCATCACAGTATATGTGCCCTCTTTGGCCAGATCACGGGCAGAAGCCAGGGCCTTTTCATCCGCACCGAACTTCGTATTCTGAGACACAAGTATGTCCGATAGAGTCTGGCGCGGAAGCGAATGCTCGCGTTGATCCACCAGGCCTATCATGCGTGACCAAATTTGGTTCTCAGAAGGATCAAAGGCAAAGTAAGGTGAAACATTACTGAAGCTATCGAGCAGCGCATTCAACATTCGTGACGTCGATAGGGCTCGGTTGTAGGGAATTGATTGTACGTTCATAGGCGTTCTGATATGTCCTATCTATGTACTTGTGGTCGATGCTGTGTTCTTAGATCTGCGCTCCATTATGATTAGGTATGCGGGGAGTGCAAACAGTGCCGTCAACAGAGTTGTGATTTCGCCTATATTTGCCATGATTCCAAATGACTGTAGTGCCCGATTGCTGGTAAGCATCAACGAGGTGTAGCCAATCAAGGTAGTGGAGGAACATAATGCCAACGCCCCTCCCGTGTGTTTGATCATGTTTGCAACGGATCCCTGACCATCTAAACGATATCTCTGATAGAGATTTACACTATAGTCTACACCGATACCCAGGGTCGTCGGAATGACAATGAAATTGAAGAAATTGACCTTGATGTCCAGGATGACCATAACACCGACCATCATAAACATACCACCCATGAGTGATGCCAATATCACTACAGATGCCCTAATGCTTCTGAAAGCGATCAGCAGGAGCAGAATGACGCCCAAAAAAGATCCTACGGTAGCGATCGGGCCATCCTTTGCCACAGCTGTTAACATGTCCGAGAAGATCACTGCGTCACCTGATGAGTAAATCACCTCGCCTGAAGGCAGTTCATTAGATCGGATGGCACTGGCAAAGCGAATCAGGTTTCGGCCATTCCAGAGACCGGCATCGGGACGTGGATACACGAATATGAGCCGTCCAACTGTTCCGTCCTTCTCTTCGAAAGCTCGCTTCAGCTGGCCGGGAACGTCACCGACCGTCACTTCATCAAGAATGATGTTCTCCCTGAACTTGTTTACCTTAGAGACCTGTTCAGGCTTGATTCCCAGCAAGTCCGGAGGATTGAGATCAAGGAGACGTTTTATGTCGCCCAATATTTCGATTTTATCATCCTGCTCAGTCGGCAGCACATCGTAGATCGTTCGGACCCTGTCGATAGTCGGATTGGGCAGTTCTGCCTCGGCGGCTCTTTTTTCGTCTACCCTTTCCTTGATGGGCCGTACTTGTTCCAGATCATCCACGAGGATGACGGCGGGCGTCTGCGAGACCCCGAAAAGACGATTGACGCGACCATTAAGCAATCTTGCTTCAGATTCCTCTCTCGGTTCATTTCTGAGTTTCGAGAAATCATATTCGAACGAATTCGGTATCCACCAAATCAACAGCACAACGGAAACGGCGACAAGTGTCGCGCTAATCCCTACCATACGCGTCGGTATGCGACTCACAAGTGATGCGATTGGGGTAAACAGGCGGCCCGTGTTTTCCCGCCGGGTCCACGACTTTTGGCCATATTCCGTGCGATCCCAGAGAACAAGCAGGGCTGGAAGAATGGAGAAGGTGGCCATCCAGCACAGCAACATTCCAAGACCGCCTATGAATCCAAATTGATTGAAGCCTTTGAAATCAGTGATCATCAGCATTCCATAGGCGATTCCTGTGGAAACCGACGAAGTAACTGTCGCTGTGATCGTGTTCTTGAATGCGATCATGGTACCATCGAACGCATTGCGTCCCAGTGCCTTCTCTTCCTTGAACCTGGCCATTAGAATTAAACCATAGTTAATCCCGTTGCCGACGATAATAGCGCCAAGGAAAGCAGTCTGCGTATTCAGATATCCAATTCGAAAATAGGTAATACAAAAGGTCCAGAGAATGCCAACACCAATAGCGATGCTGATATTGACTACAGGGATCCAGGTTCGGAAATAGATATAGATCGCTGCAAATACGAGGAGGACGGTGAATATTGCAGTCGAGGCCATTTCTTCCCGTACAGAGGCATACTCATCAAGCACGAGACGATATTTACCGGTCAACCCTACTTTCATATCAGCACTATAGGACTCCGGGTCGAGGCCATCGATAATCCCCTGAACCCGGTTACAAAGGTCTTCTGAAAAGGAAATACCCGTAGACGTACCGAATGGCTTCAGACGCATAACCAGGAATTGACCGTGCTCGTCATTACCGACGAAATAGTTGTCTGTCCACTTCTTCAGTTTCTCATCAGCCTTGCCCTCATATTTCTCTTCGATATCTGAAAGGTCAAATGGCTCCTCGTCCTCCGTGTCGTCCTCAAGACCCAAATCAGCTTCGGATACGAATAGGGGGTTGACGTCAAACTTCTTTCGCTGAATCTGTCTTCTCAGCCTATCGTAAACTTCTTCCAGGTCCTCTAATTCGGCATACAGGTACTGGTTCTTTTCGTAGAAATCGCGCTCTTCATCCAATTTGTACTCTACAAAGCGGATGTAATCATCCGGAAGTTGTGCGGGCAATGCCTCAGCGAGATCGTCTGCAAACCTCTGTCCGGCTTTGAGATTCTCGGTTTCTATAACCACCGTTAGATTGCCGATTCCGCCGATACGATCCGTCAAACGGTGCAGATCCTGTACGCTTCGATATCCTTCAGGAAGCAGTTCGGCGAAATCACTTTTTATGGAAAGCTGGGTGGTAAAGTGGAATGCAATACAGGTGAGAGACAGCGCAGAAATAACGATTTTCCAGGGGTGTCTACATAAGAAGGTGACATACCTCGTTAGCAGGTCATCAACCTTGCTGTGTGTTTCTTGCTTCATTTATCTTCCTCGCGTTCAAACCAGACGCTGACGTCAACTGACTATTTACAAATCAAGAGCATATTTCTTTAATGGTTTCGCAATTCCCGATGTGTAATGATCACTTCCGGTAGACGATCTGACCACCGATGATCGAGTACACGACGTCTGTATTTTCAATGTGCTCAAGTGGTATTTCCAGGAAGTTCTGTGAGAAAACGACAATATCGGCGCGTTTGCCAGGCAGAAGCCCTGTGATTCCACGTTCCGACATCCTCGGTGAGACAGTATGTCCCGTGAGCTCTCTAAGGGCTCTTATACGTGAATTAGGACTAACTTCGTTGATAGAGTTGTCCAGCGACGTGGAGGCAAGTCTCCTGACATAGGAGTTCATCGCTGAAGGCGGTCCAGGCTGAGAATCCACTATGGTTTCAACATTCAGATCCTTTGATGTGCGGATAGATGCCCGCGATCGCAACGTCAGATAACTGTTAAGCGGATCCGATTCCGAGAGGACTACCTCACCACTGGATAGCATTCGTGACAAGACCCGAGACGTATCGACAATGCTCGTGAAGCCCGCTCGAATTCTTGTTTCATATCCTGCACGCAACGCCACCGTATGAACGGTGGGCGTCGATCCTTCTATGTCCGGAATACTTCGTGGTATACGCTTACTCACCAGTTGCTGTGCCCCATCAGTGAATACTCCCGTCGGAAATCCGCTACGATCCTTTATGATCGTGCCCCGTCCGTCGTAGAATGTCGAGCCAGTGATGCCAGATAGCGAGAGGCCACGGGCATTGGTCAGGCTGGCGCGGCCGCCACTCTGTCGGAGCATAACGGGATTGTCTGGGGATGCCTGGCTCAGATCGTTATGCCGAGGGTATCCGACAACAGGATCTGCCAGCGGGGGTTCCCAACTCTCTTCGTTCCAACCATCGCCTAGTATCCACGCGCCAGGCGGCAATCCAGCAGCCCGGTCACGTACCCTTCGAATCAATGCATCGAAGTTCTCCACGGCCTCGAGATCGAGCCGAAGCGACCGATATCCATCCCCTATCAGATCTCCTTCGGTCTCTACGAAGCCGGGAACAGCCACCAGACCGGCCAGATTTATCACCGTTGTTTCTTCACCGATATAGGGAGCAATGTCTGTAGCTGATCCAATCGCCATGATAGAATCTGCAGCAATAGCTATCGCCGACACAGTCGGGATGGAATCGTTGACTGTATATATGGTGCCTGAACTCAGTACGAGATCAGCCTTCGGCCCTGGGCCACACGAAGAGAGAAAAACGGAGCTTATATACGTACAGATCAGGTAGAACAACGGTGTTTTCATCTTGCTCACACCCAATATGAAATCGATTTGCTGGTGCTCCATATCCTAAACGATGGATGAAGCGTGAAAGTTTCGCGTTTTTGGGTCCAAAGCAAAAAGCGCCCGATAGCCGGATAGCCAGCCGTTTCGGACGCCCAAAACACAGTAGACCTCAGGAACATGTCACTCGTCGATCTGAGTGGGATCCATTTCCTTCATGGCATATTCGTGGCAGATCCCTTCATTGACGAAAAGATCAACGACTTCTGGATCAAGTTCCTCGTCCTTTACAAAGAAACCCATGATCTGCTTTGCTTTGGATAGGGGCATCGGGCTCTTATAGGGCCGATCGTGCGCCGTCAATGCTTCAAATATATCGGCCACAGCCATAATTCGTGACTGAAGTGCAAGTTGATCCGCGGAAAGTCCGAACGGATATCCCTTTCCGTTGAGTTTCTCGTGGTGTCCTCCAGCGTACTCTGGTATTCTGGCCAGCTTCTTCGGAAAAGGCAGCTCCTGTAACATTTCTATGCTTACGAGGGCATGTTCCTCAATTTTCTTACGATCCTCATTATTTAAGGTGCCCTTTTTAATCCCGAGATTATACACCTCATTCTCGGTTAGGTATGGCTTCGCTTCTCCGTTCACGTGATATGTGAGCTTTGCTATCTCGTTGAGTCGCTCGATCTTCTCATCTTCC
>JABIQT010000625.1 GCA_018667995.1 Candidatus Latescibacterota bacterium | reverse complement strand
CTGTACATTCACGTTTATCTACCTGCTTCGGACCGGATTCGGCTCGCAGGTTACAATCAACATGATGTCCCTCATGGGATTAATGCTGGCCATCGGTATGTTGGTGGACAGCGCCGTTGTAATCTTGGAGAGCATCTATCGACAGCGGCAGGAGAATAACCTAACGAGCACCATGGCCGCGGTCGTGGGTAGCAAGGAAGTGGGAGTTGCACTTATTGCGTCCACAGCCACCACGCTCTGTGTCTTCATCCCGATCATATTTATGGATGGCGGCGGCAATATGATGATGCAGTTTTGGAAGGATTTCGCCGTGGCGTTCTGTGTGGTTATGGTAGCCGCACTCTTTATTGCTTTGACGCTCATCCCGTTGGTGGCATCTAAGCTATTCGCAAAACCGCTTGGTGCCCCGTCTGGAGTCATTCAGAGGGTGATTGAACTCTATGGCCGGATTTTAAATTGGAACCTGAAGCATCGGTTCGCCACGGTAATCACGTTTGCTGGCATAGTCTACGGAGCTTTCTGGTGTTACAACAATATTGAGAGAGCCTTTGTACCATCCTCGCCCACACGCGATGTAAACATTGCGGTTGAGGTCCCCAAAACCTATGGCATGCCTGAAATCCGTGAACTCTTCGCCAACGTCGAGGGGCTCCTTCTTGGCAAGAAGGAAGAGCTACAGATTGAGTCGGTACAGTCCTTTGGTGGATTGCGCAGAGCAAGTCTAAGAATCGTGCTCACCCCGCCGGACAGTCGTACCGAATCGGCCAAAGAACTCCAGGAGAAAATAAAGGGCGCTCTACCTGAAATCGCTGGCGTGCAATGGAAGGCCGGGCGTATGAGGCGCTATGGCGGTGGTCAGAGCGGCGTAAGTGTAGAGTTGCGTGGCGACAACATGGATGTACTGGCAACACTCGCGGAAGACATCCGGCAACGCATGGAAGCTATTCCAGGAATCAGAGACGTCGACACGAGTCTGGAGCGTGGAGACGAGGAGGTCCAGGTCGCGGTTAATCGAGCACAGGCCCAAGCGTACGGTATTTCGCCGCAACAGGCGGCCAGGACCGTTCAAGCCGCTCTTAGTAGCCGCGCACGAGGCAAGTTCAAGACAGAAGATCGCGAGGTCGATATTCTCCTGCAGCTGGAAGAGGATGATCGTGCCAGCGTTGCACAACTCAAGAATATGACCTTCGAGCGTACGGCCGGTATGATCGCCTTCGGCAACCTGGCGGACTTTAATGTTACCCGGGGGCCGGAAGCCATCAAGCGTGAGGATCGGGAATCAATAGTTACTGTTTTCGCCAATACCGAAGGATCGGGCATGATGCAGGTAAGAGGTCAGGTAGGCCAGGTTATGGCCTCGGTTGATCTTCCGGCTGGGTATTCCTGGAAGATGGGCAGGAACTTCCGGCAGATGATGCAGTCGGAGAACAGTTCGTCATTCGCATTCATGCTGGCTGCCGCGTTGATATATATCATCATGGCAGCACTATTTGAGTCCTTTGTACATCCGTTCACCATTATGATATCCTCGATTCCGACGGCGTTTATAGGGGTAGGCATCGTATTCTACCTCACTGGCACCAATCTCGATCTCTCTGCCTGGCTTGGACTGATGGTGCTCGCCGGGTTGGTCGTAAATAACGCTATCGTCATGGTTGATCACATCAACCAATTGCGTCGAGAGGGGTACTCGCAACATGATGCCATTATACAGGGCGGTATGCATAGGTTCAGGCCGATTCTGATGACTGGCCTGACCACGATCTTCGGCCTGCTGCCGCTGGTGGCCCCCGGTATATGGCCTGAGTACTTTGGGCCCATTGAGGATCGTGGCGCCTCGATGTATTTACCCGTTAGTATGGCCTTGGTTTCTGGACTGACTACGTCCGGGATACTGACACTGGTAATGTTGCCCACCCTATATTCATTCATGGATGACCTGACGATGTGGGCAAAACGCTTGGTGCGTGCCGTGTAGGGGCACTCGGGAGCTTCGACCAAACGGCTGCCAACCACATCGAGATCCTATCCCAGTGTGGAATCCAGTACCTATTTCTGGGAATGATCCAGGAGATAAACGAGCCGCAGGACATTCAGTTCCTGCGGCTCGTATTCTATTCAGTACAACTAGCCCTTTAGGCGGGCGACTAAGTTGTTAGTAATGCTACATATCGTCTTCACTGGAAACATGCCCGTAACATTTTGGCAATCCATCGTCAATTAGCGGAAGTAGATGACCCGGTAAATGCAAAAGATACATCTCCAGAAAATGCGCAGGACGCACGTCTCAAGAACATTCGAGATCAGGATTATCTATACGTCCGGAAGCCCGGATGCTCCGGCAGGGACACCTCTGGCCGAACACTCACACACAGAGCAAACCTCGGGTGGCAAACCTGCTACTGATCGAGAGAGTGTAAAACGCTTGAGGTTAAATCGAACTATCATGCTTTTTAATATTGACAGTGTTGCGGAAATCTCTATATTCTATACTGTACGGTTATATCCAAAGTTATATCCGGCAGAGCGACTAAACAGAAACAGTCTTATTCAAGCAAAAGATCGTTAGGAGAGTTCGCCATGGTATTGACACGTATACGTTGGATTGTGTCGCTGGTTGCTTTATCGTTGACTATTTGTATATATAATTCATCAGCGAATGCCGCTATATCATCAGGTTTCACCTCGGCGCAGGCGCTTGAGGGTGAAATCGGTACAGGTGCAATGATTAAGGTAAGAGACATTTTTGTACCTTCCGGTTTTGATTCTGACGATGACGGGATCAAACTGCCAATCTCCTTGCTAAACGACTCAGGACTGCTGGTAGGTGGTATCCAATTTGATCTCGACCTTGAAGATGTAGAGCAGTCGCAGATTGAAGATATTGTTATTGATCCGGCGCTTGGGGATCTCGGCTTCGAACTTCGAGTTGAGCTGCAACCTAACAGCGATCTAAGGATTGTGATCTTCACCCTTGATCCGCAGGCCCCCGGGAATGGCTATATCCCGTCCGGTGATCTTGATATTGCCTGGATCTGCTTTACTACCCCGGAACTCGGAAACCCTCCCTCCCCATTAACTCCTCTTGGTGAAGTCGATCTGATCAAGATTGTCCCCGAATCGGTGATTATCAGTGATGATCACGGTGTGCTGATTGGCGACGCTTGGATGGATGGCGTTATTCAAATCGGTATATTGTGTGACGCCAATCGTGACGGACTCATCACGGTCCAGGATGTTGTAGTATGGGTGGGCTCCTGGTTGTTTGGGCAGCCATGGTATGAACCGTTCCCAGAGAATTCTGAAGAAGTAATGTTTAAGATATTTGATGGCAATATGGATCTTGATCTGAACGTGGCCGATCCAGTCGCCATAGTAAATAAGATTCTGGGACGTCCAATTGATGACGGGATACCAACTAAGGTTACGGGTGGGGCGCCGCTGATAGTTAACCTTGGCGTGCCGTCCTTACAGTTGGGTGGAGAACTTGCCGTTCCTGTGTTACTGGATGCTGACTCGTTCGTAGCCGGTGGTGAGATGGTCTTTACATTTGATTCGGACCTGATTACGGTGGGCGAACCATACATCGACAACCAGACCTCGAGCCTGATACTTCAAAGTAAGATTGAGGATGGCGTAGTCCGCTTGATGATTATCAGCCTGTCAGGTGATGTCGGCTTGGATACTGGAAGCTCACCGGCCGTCCTCATTCCTATCATGCTGAAGGGTGATCGTGAAGGGGTGTTGACGTTGGATTCAGCGATGCTTGTTAATCGTCTGGCGCAGGAGCTTCCGGCCCGGCTTGGCGATTACTCCCAGGCAATCAACAAGTCTATGATGGCGCCAACGTCCTTTGCGTTGAAGAACAACGCACCTAACCCATTCAATCCGACCACAACAATTTCCTATGAGGTGCCCCAGCAGGCCCACATCCAGCTGGTCGTTTACAACATACTGGGACAGGAAGTGAATCGCTTGGTCGATGAGGTGAAGACGCCGGGACGCTACACGGCCGTGTGGGATGCCCGCAATACACACGGGCAGTCGGTCTCAAGCGGAATCTATATGTACCGATTGTCATCGAGCACCGGATTCAGCGATGCAAAGCGAATGACGCTGCTTAAGTAATAGAACGGTAAACAACAAGTACCATAACGAAAGAGGGATGCCAAATTCAATTGGCATCCCTCTTTCGGTTTTTATAAACGACTTCTCGGCTCTTACGATTTGTCCTGCGATGGTCCTAACATGCGGCTCCGGATTGACCCCAGTCTAGAAAAAACTCTGATCAAAACGAGAATCACCGCGAGTAATCTTGCTTCGAACCAGTTGTAGCCCTGCGACTCCACTGTTTGGCGGAATACATCCCTGCTTTCAGAGTTGCTCAGCCACCTGCGACCTTCGGATCGTCGATGCTCACGTCCGGTGTGACCATAGCTCATTTGTTTCTTCAGAATCACAGCCAGATTGTCTGCCTCCAGGTGCACGGTACCCATCCTTGCATTGTAGACAATCCCTCGTGGTGAGAAGTGTTTTGCGTACTGCTGATTAAGCAGGGAATCCGACCCGCGTTCGGATTCGTCAAAGAATCCAATCTCATCGAACACTCTCTTCTTCACCGCCATGTTACCCCCGAACCCAAAGTAAAGATCCGCTTTAGCACTTCCAAAAATAAACGAATTTCGGACATGACGATATGCATTGAGTTTGGACAGAGACGGGCTAGTTTCAGGAACTCTGACGAACCCCATTACAATATCAGTATCAATTGAAGCCAGACTTTCGCGGATCTCCGTCAGCCAATTGGGATCTACAGTACTGTCCGAATCCGTAAAGGCAAGTATCTCCGACCGGCTGGCTTTAATTCCAGTGTTGCGGGCCACATATGCGCCCTGTCTTGGCTCTTCCAACAATCTTATGGTAGCGTATTTTTTGATGATGCCAGCCGATCCGTCCGTGGAGTTATTTTCTACCATGATTATCTCATAGTCGTCCGATGACATGGTCTGATTGTGGAGACTCTCAATGCATGCCTCGAGGTACTTCGCCGTGTTGTACACCGGAATAACGATGGATATTGAAGGCATTACTGCTCCAGTGGAATCTGGGTTTCCCTATAGGGAAGGGACACAGGCGGACACCTCGGATGTACTCAAGTACCAATTCGCTCTTACGGTTCTTACCAATCATGCTCCCGGTAGTACTCAGGTTTGTTCAAGAGATATGTCTGCCTGATTTCAGCTAAGTCATGTTCGGAGACAGCGCTTCTCCATTTCTCAATCATGGATCTACTATCTCGATGGAGTCCATATTCCCCAGAGTCTTTAGAGGACTCCGCATGGCTCATTGAGTCAATATTCCTGGCGATCTCATCAGACCAGGATAGACCAGAAAAATCGTACAGATCCTTGAAAACCTTGAGAGGGTCCGTGCAGAGATCCTCGTACTGTACGATCTGGAAGTCAGGGTACGAACGCAGGCAGTGAAGTGCTCTCCGTAGTACGATCGCCTGGAGGGATCCCTGGTCGGCCCAGAACGATCCGGTCGAGGGGACCGTGGTCGTATCCGATTGCAGTCTCTGCTGCAGGGCCCCCATCGTCCATCCCATCCTCTGAAAGCTGCTGGCCACTGCCGCCGGGTGGCGCAATAGATATACGACTCTTGGCCGATACCTTTCGATAAGCCAGGTCAATGCTAGTGGGTTAACTTCCTTGATGACCATCCGTTTGATTCTACGGCTGAAGGGAGACCACTGTCGGGGGGTAGTGACAATGGAGGCTCCGAACGCAGGAATACCAGCAAAAGCCAGATCGGCCGCCTGGGAATAGCACTTGGGTGGATCGGCCGAATCTACTTCAAAAACACTTAACCTGGGGCCGTTCGATTCCTTGCTGTGCAGGTAAGTCTGAGTAATGGGTTCACGCAGGTAAAGGGCCTTGGGAGATAGGCCCAGAACATCACCAACCCAGCTGGAGCCGCTTCTTGGCATCGAAACAATCAGAACGGGAGGTGATAGTGGCCTGATATTCTCACCAACGTATCTTCTCATCCAAGGCAGGTATGGCCATATTACGGGAGGGAAGAGGGTCATGTGGGTTCTTCCCGATTCTCGGTACTTGGGGTGCGATTGGTTGAGGGGCTATTGACCATCAGGCTCGCAATACCTGCAATTCGCCCGATTCCCTCTGATAGTGCAGCAAGAGGATTTCTCCATCGAAGCACATCCCCGAATCGGCAGGCCGAAATCGTCAGCACGGTGGCCCACCAGGTCCACCTATCCTTGAAGGACGACGACGGCCAACGGGTACACCATGTATACCATGCGTTTCGGATCCACGAACGTCCATAATAGTACATGTTTGGACGCTCCGCCGGCGAGTGGCAATGCGTCACCCGGGCGCGACTGGCCATATAGATCTCGCCCTTTGATAACGTCCTGAAACAGAACTCGAACTCCTCGAAGGGGGCATGCCCCTCAAAGAACAATGAGAACTGGCAGTGCTGGAAGACTTCACTCCTCCAGTTCATTGCAGCTCCACTGCAATACTCGATACGGTGATCCTCGCCATCTGGTGGCACATAATACGGCTCACGACCAAGAAAGGACGGAGAGGCCCATCCGGGTGGTTCATTTCCCAGAAGTCCAATGTAGCGAAGAAGCGACGTTCGTGCATACTCCCTGCAGACCCAATCTCCACGTTGGTACTCACGGTACGCAGGTCGGTAGTCTGAAGCCTCCAGGCGCCAGCTAAGTGAGTTATCAAACCAAGTCGCCGTTCCAGCATCCGGATTAGGGGCGAAGGAAATATAGCCCGCCACGCCCACGGCATTCTGATGGCGAACGAAGCAAGCAGCAATCTCGGAGAGATAGTCTTCACGAGGAATTGTATCATCGTCGAGGTATGCGATTATCTCCCCCGTGGCATTGGCGGCACCAAGGTTCCGTTGAATGGTCTTCTGCCGCTGGGCCGGTTTCGCACGGATGTATCGGATATTCCCCAGGACAGATTCACGCCCGATTATTCCTACTACTTTCTCTGTCCGACTGTCTGCCGAAGCATCGACGATGATTACCTCTTCAGGCAGTAGCGTCTGGGCGGCGATTGCAGTCATAAGACGTGAAATGTCTCTTGGACGATTTCGCGTTATGACAATAAGTGAGATAGTTAGCACGCCATTCAACTCTGAGCGCTCATAGGAAGGCTGCGCTCTTTCCACGCTTGCCAGAGGAGAAAACAGAGGACGAGCATCCAGACGCCTGTCTGGACGTTTAAGGAATACCCATTCCATGGAGGCGGTAGAAGGTACAAGCCCCCTGGTGCCATTAACATGAAGAGGAGAATCGTAAACAACATCCCTGCGATCACATCTCGGTTTCCGAATTCGGGACCACTCTTGGCCATTCGGTAAAGGGCAATCAATGGCAGTAGAATGAGCAAATCGTCGTACCACCGATGGTAAATGCCGATACGAGTCAGAATACCAAATACACCGAGCAGAATCCAGCTATCGGAACGGCGGTGTGCATACATCCACACACCCATTATCATAACCCCAGCAATGGCTGCATAGATAAGATCATAGCGCTGCATGCCCGCACCGGCAAGGAGTGTCGATTGATTCGCGACGGCACCGCGGGTTGAACCAAATGCCACCCCACCCGCAGCGCGAAAGATCCAGCCCCTAATGAGATCGAAAAAGGGGATATCTTTAAAGAGCATGGCGAGAACGGTTAACCCGATATACGTCGCAACGATCAGTAAGGCAGGGCGATATGATCGCCTTACGAATAGCACGATCCAGAAAAACGGACCGCCGATAATAGGTTTGGAGAGGGAGAGTAGGAAGAGGGCACTTCCTTTCAGATCTCTGCTCCAGCTCGGGCCATCGCGTGTTAGGCCAAGCAAGGCGGTTATGAGTAAGGGCATGATATGCACATTGGGTTGTCCATTTCCGATGGTGGCACCAGTAGCATACATGGACAGTGGAATCAGGCCGATGAACACTTTTTCCAGCCGTGATGAGGCGCCACATTCACGAATCATGATCATCATAAGCCAACCGAGGAAAGGCAAGGTAGAGAAAAACCATACCCACCGTACAGTTGAACCAGAAAACCAGCTCAGCGGCCAGAACATGACGTAAGTGGCGGGAGGATAGACGGCTGTACCGAGCCTGAAGTAAGTATTGGCACCGGGACGACCGTACCAATGACGAACCTCAGAGTACCGCTGTAGCAGATCCACTGCGCCCTTCGGCGAGCTAGGCCAAATTGGAGGAGATGGGGATAACAGGCGCCAACATTGATAGCCAAGCCAGCCGACGCTGATAATAACCATGAGACCGATTACGAGCTTCGTGATGAGGGGCCCGTATACCGTCCACAGGTTTCTGATTCTGTTGGCAGTTGTTGCGGTGTCGGCAGTTATGGATGAATTGGTCATTCTTCGTTGTACCTCATGGTCCGTGTCATCTCGCGGAAGAACCCAGCTGTATTTGCCAGCTGCGTTACCAGCATGAGTGCAGATAAGAAGAGACGCTTGCTGATTGAATATCCGGCCTGTCTTGCCGGAAATATCAAGAGATCGAGGTAGAATACGCCTCTTTCCGTGGTCATCCTCGATCCTTGTCTATCTGCGTTCTGAGTCCGAAAGTGATACGCACCCCTGCCGTAGTTATAGTGCTGGCGCCAGAATTTCCAAGCCGTTAGGTGATGGGCGTGGCGGACGATAGCATCCGACGCGTAGGTCATGCCATAGCCACAGCCAAGCCACTGATGGCAGAATGCGCGGTCCTCGCCAGCGGCTTTCGAGTACGAAGCATCAAAACCCCTGATCTCTCGGTATCCTTCGGCAGGACTCGCAAGGTTGTTGGATGGGAAGAAGCGGCATTGTTCGTGATCACTATTGTAATGATGATGAAGAAAATCCATAAATGTCTGATGTGCCACTGAAAAGATGTTGTCTCCCAAGTGATTGATGGTATGACCTCCTATCAGGTATCCGGGATTACGACGAGAAGCATCCACAAGATTTTCAAGCCAATTGGGCTCGGGCATGCAGTCGTCGTCTGTGAAAACCAGAATCTGTCCCTTTGCCTGCGCCGCACCTGTGTTCCTGGCCGCTGCCGGACCACCGTTCCTCTGAGTGATTAGTCTTGCGTTCAGGCGGCTTGCTACACCCGAAATTATCAATTCGGGGGAGGTATCGCTACCGTCATCAACGACGATTACCTCCATCTTTTCTTTGGGATATGACTGAAGTTCGAGCGACTTTAGACTCTCGGATAACTGATCCGGTCTATTGCAGGTCGGAATAATGACAGAGCATACTATGTTATCCATAACAACTCCTATTCGTTATTCACGGTTCTTCAGCCGCCGTGACATGGCACCGGCTGTCCAGAAAACGCGTCCGAGTAGGAGGAGTAAAAAAAAGTAAACGATGCCAAATGGACCTAAAGCCTTCTTCTCAACTGCAGCCCATATAACTTTGTTACGTTCCACCCTATTTAGATCACGACCTAGTTGGTCGCCTGTGTTATTCACGTTCATAGCGTTGTCGCCATGGACATACAACTTGTGCAACTGGCCACGCAATGACTCGGTCTCTTTGTGGCGTACCGACAGCCTCTCTACGTAGCGAACGGAGTCGCAGTGATGGCTATCCAGGTATTTGCGAACCAGCCGGGTGTCCGACCCACGTAGATTTTCCTCAAAATCGCCCGACGATTCAAAAACAGACTTTCGAATTACCATATTGTTGCATAATCCGTAGTACAACATTGGGTCACTGCTCGTGAAGATATACTCGTTTCTGGCTTCTCTATGAGCTGCGAAAAGCGTCAGTGCTCTATATGCCCCCCGCGCACTGTGACTACCTACTACGATGTCCACATCCGTTGATGCCATGGTAGTTTCGATGGTCGTAAGCCAGTCTTCCGCCGGAACACAGTCGGGATCCGTAAAAGCCATTATATCGCCTTTTGCGGCCTTCAGTCCCCTGTTTCGTGCCGCATAAGCGCCCTGACGTGGCTCTGATAGAAGGATCGCCTGTGGGAACCGGCTCGCAATAGATGCCGAAGTATCGGTCGAGTTATTATCTATCAGTATGATCTCATAGGGCATCGACGGAGCTATTTGTTTGTATAGCCCTTCCAGACAGGCGCCAATATACGTCTCCACATTATAGAACGGAATGATTACAGAGATAAATGACATAACTAAGGGCCTACAATCTCCGGCTCCTACCCATAGGGGAAGGCGGGCTTGGTCTCGTTGTCCTTTTTGACTCCACTAGAGGCGTGCGGATTTCAAGATATACCAATAAGCGGACCATCCAACCTCATTATAGGTGCGAGAAGCGTTGGTCATCAGGTCCTGCGACTCTCCTTTTGTGGCGGAGCGAATGGCAACAGCGACCAGACCATGGAGATCTCGCTGCGGCTGAATTCTCCTGTCAGTCCAAACAAGAGAAGCACAACACCACCCAATCCAAATAACTTGAGGAAAACGAATATGCCCGCTACTGGCCAACTCATAGCGGCATAGTAGGCCACTCCACAGACGAGAATGCTCCGTATGCACGTCCTAATAGGAGGCATGACAGACCAGAGACGGAAAACAAGTATGCCCGATATCAGAGCACTTACCACAAAGGACAGTGCGACCACCTGTGCTGTCCCCAGTGGCCCGTTGATAGGCACCATATACACGTGAGCCACAATAGCTGCTGGAAGCAACGGAGCGGCCATAAAGAGCGGCCAATTGGACTT
>JABIQT010000650.1 GCA_018667995.1 Candidatus Latescibacterota bacterium | reverse complement strand
GGGTCACTACGAACTGCATCAGGCAAAACCTTGATGGCAACCTGACGATCCAGTTTGCTATCCTCAGCAAGGTATACCTCTCCCATCCCGCCCTTGCCAATGGGGCGGATGATGGTATAGTGACTTATGATTTGACCTTGGTTCACGATATGGTGATCACCTATGTAAAACGACAGAACGGTGTTGCGTTTGATCAGACGCGGGCAAGCGGAGCTCTGATCCTGACACGTGCTCAAATCAGTGTCTCACATTTGGGTCTCGGACGCAGTGTAACAGTCATTACTCAGGTATCGGCCCGAGGCTTGGCATGAAAGTGTGGAGCACTGTCAGTTTTATTCGATTGCTATTCACCCGATAACGATTCAAAAATACGATAAAAGCAGCTTCCTGATCGGGAAAACGAGAGAAATTGGCTACGAACCCCGCAACTTGACCGCCGTGACTCTGTGAGGTTAGCCCTTTGTAAGGAGTGACACGCCACCCAAATCCATATTCGGTATTTTCACCATTAGGAAGTATGGCTGGTGACCACATGGCGGCTTTAGACTCAGCACTCAAAAGCTGATCCCCGTATAACGCTTCGTCCCATTTTACTAAATCATGGACTGAGGACAATATCCCACCTGCGCCAAGAGTCGACGAGGGTTCGGTAGGATTTCGGTTAATCAGTTCGCCGACTTTGTTGACCCAATAACCTGAAGCGCGGTGACTAATTATAGCCTCGGGATCTACCATACGAGTCTGCATCATCCCCAATGGGCCAAAAATCCGAGACTCCAAAACTTGACCCAAAGGGTGACCCTCTATCCGTTCTACGATCATACTCAACAGAAAGTAACCTGTATTACTGTAGTACCGTCCCTGACCAGGGGCGAAATCCATGGGGCGGGAATGCGCTATCTGGATGACTTCCTCTGGGGTAAGGCGAAAGCGGTATACATCATAGGTTCTTATTTCTTCATAGTCGGGGATACCTGACGTGTGCGTCAACAATTGCCGAACCGTCACACCAATCCATTCGCTTGGGAGATCTGGCAGATATTTATGAATAGAGCTATCAAGTCCGATCCTGTCTTCCTGGGCGAGTAGCATTATGGCAGCGGAGACGAACTGTTTGCTGATGGAACCAATTTCGAATACAGTACTATCTCTTACAGGTACCGAAAGCTCCACATTGGCCATCCCGTATGTCTTTAGATGTAGTACCTGCCCTCTCGATGCCACTGCTACAAGACCGCCGGGGATGTTGTTTTCGTTCATATACATCCGTACTCGTCGGTCCATCTCAGTGAGCGCATCGGCCGAGGGTTTAACGACTTGGGCTGATGCGGTAACGGTATCCAACATGAGGAGTACGGCGATCAGAACAGATCCTATTCTGCTGCAAAACGGGCTTTCTCGAATAGGGATGGCAATCATGAGTTTCTCCTGTTACTGGCGTTAAATTCGATTCCTTCAGCTATATACAACTCAGTCATCTCCCGCTTGCCAGGTTGGCTAATAACATTCTGGGGGCATTCTGTTTTAACTGGCGACCATTTTTTCTTTGGGGAGTATAACCACGCCATGTATCGGTCTTCGTGAGCAACAGGAATATCGAGTTCAACTTGTTCGCCGTTGGACAACATGACCTGCCCGTGCGCTCCGGAATATCTGCTTCTCCCATGTTGCTTTCCTGGTAATCTATCCTTCCTACCCACGGTAGGGCACCACATCAGATTACCACATAAGACCATGGACTCTGGAAAGAAAACCCGCCAGGTCGGCTCACCAATTTTTCTTATTCCACCATCGGGGTATTCTCCGGGATTAGTGGCGCATACTCATTGTGCTGATTCCAGCCGGGGTATTGTTCTTCTAGCGCCGCGAGCGTCTGTTCCGTGTAGTATGGGTGGCCAGCAGATGGGAAGCGGAAGAGCTCACGTTCTCTGGCCGAGCAGGATCCAATGAATTGCCGGAAATGTGCATCGGTACCGACACTCGTGTAGTGCAATGCCCCTTCCCAGAAGTGGTCCGACCGACCAAAGGCAAACTTCCACACATATCGCTGTCCGTCGCTACGCGTGTAATCACTCGTGGCAT
>JABIQT010000733.1 GCA_018667995.1 Candidatus Latescibacterota bacterium | reverse complement strand
GGATGAATTCCCGGGGTGGCACCGCGCGGTGGAGTACATTCCCCGAGCCCGCCATATCAGCCAGACTGTCTTTCCTGAGTTGTTGTCTGCCGTAAGATCGTCTTCCTATCCGTTATTTCATGTGGTGGGTGGCGGCGATTACTATGCAGACTATCCCGGATTTCGGAGGGCACGTGAACTTGCTGGGCCCGAACCCGAACCCGCTCAGCCGATCGACACTGATTCCACTCTCGATGCGCTGAGGCTCTTCCGAACGGAACATGTATTCACAGGTTCTCACAATTCGCCTGACGTCAAAAAGGGGTTCGACCGTCTTGATTTCATGCCTGAGGCGGTACCGGTCGGTATAGAAGGCGTTGCCGAGAATGGCCATCAACTGGCAGCACTCTGTCGAGATGCGGGTGTCAACCACCTGATATACGCTGGTTTCGCCATTAACTGGTGCCTCCTGGTATCTCCCGGCGGTATGGTGGATATGCAGAAGTATGGTGTTATGTGTTCCGCCATTCGTCAGGCAGTCACGGCTGTCGAGAACAGAGAGACGGCCCAAGAACAGCTTTGCAAGGAAATCGGCCTTTGGCGCGTCGCCCTCGCCTACGGCTATGTTTTCGATCTGGATGACGTGTTGGGCATTCTCTAGCGGAGATCTTCTCTACCACATGCAATCCATACAGTTTCCATTGACGTGCCCCGTCTGCCACGAAGCCATGAGCTGGTCCCGTGTGGCTGTCGCCTGTCCAAACCGGCACTCTTTCGACATCGCTCGGGAGGGATACGTTAATCTATACAGAACGAGTCGTAAGTCGGAGAATCAGCCCGGTGATTCGAGGGAGATGCTGGTCTCCAGGCGCAGCTTTCTCGATACTGACCAGTATGCGCCTCTATCGGACTGTTTGAATCAGATCGTGTCACGCCTTGCCAGCGACGCTGCAAGCGACTCTCGTGAAAGTCAGCGGCCGTGGTCTATTTTGGATGTGGGATGCGGCGAGGGGTACTATCTGAATAGGATGCAAACGCACCTGACCGACCGCCACCCGAATGTTCTGACGGAGAGGCTCGGAATCGATATCTCAAAGGAAGCTGTCCGAATGGCTGCTCGGCGCTACAAGGACGTGAGCTGGTGCGTGGCGAATGCCGCAGACTACATACCGTGCGGAAACGGTTCCGTGGACCTCGCACTCAGTGTTTTTGCACCTCGATTTAGCGACCTTCTCCACCGAGTTATAGCGCCCGAAGGCCGACTTGTGACGGTCATACCCGGCCCTCATCACCTGGCGGAGCTAACTGCGCTGGCCATGGCCGACTCGAGAGACACAGGGGCTAAAGAACAGGAGACTATTGCCCAATTCCGGCCGAATTTTGATCTCATGGATCAGCAGACGGTACGGTTTGAGATGCTCTTAAACATGGATACGCTCTGGGACCTCTACCGCATGATACCGGTATACTGGCGTTCCACAAAGGAGGCCCAGGAAAGAATCCGCGGGCTCGATGGCCTCCTTGCAACCGCACACTTCAGCGTATTGACTTTCAGGCCGGATCAACCCAGCGGCCGTCCTGCTTGATGAGGTCTACCAGCTCATCGACCCCACTTTCCTGAGGAACGCTCATCGTTACGCACTCATG
Organism: Candidatus Latescibacterota bacterium; assembly: GCA_018667995.1. Lineage (GTDB taxonomy): Bacteria > JAAXHH01 > JAAXHH01 > JAAXHH01 > JABIQT01 > JABIQT01. Next base: position 7,345 of record JABIQT010000733.1, on the reverse strand, counting down.
GCCGCGATAGAGTGAGATGATGCCGTTCGCACGCCCTACATAACCGTAGTCAGCATCGGCCATTTCGCCGGGCCCATTTACGATACATCCCATGACAGCGATGTCGAGGCCCGCCAGGTGTCCTGTAGCCTGCTTGACTTCGGCGAGTACATTCGTCAGGTCGAATTTGGTACGCCCACACGATGGACAAGCGATGAACTCGACCTTGGTACGACGTAGTCCAAGTGCCTGCAGGATATCATAGCACACCGGAATCTCATTCACGGGGTCTTCCGCGAGTGATACTCGAATGGTGTCGCCAATCCCCTCCGCCAGCAGTGTCCCGATTCCGGTCGTAGATTTAATCCGCGCATATTCACCATCACCAGCCTCCGTGACGCCGAGGTGAAGGGGATAGTCCATCCCGAGATCACTCATTCGATTTGCCATGAGACGATTGGATTCGAGCATCACAGGTACGCGCGATGCCTTGAGAGATATGATTAGATTGTGATAGTCGTATTTCTCACAGATGTCGATGAACTCCAGAGCGGAGGACACCATGCCCTCGGGGGTATCGCCATATGTCACGGTCATTCTATCCGAGAGAGAACCATGGTTGACACCAATTCGCATGGCAATATCGCGAACCTTGCAGGCCTCGATGACGGGTCGTAGCTGGTCCTCAACTTCCTGCCGGGCGAGCCGCATTTCGTCTTCGGTATAGTCGATCGAATCTGCAATTCGTTGGAATACGAAGAGGCCTGGATTGATCCGTACTTTGTCCACATGTTTCGCCACCTCCTGGGCAATCTGAGTTCCCTGGTGGTGCACGTCAGCAACAAGTGGAATATCGATATTCCGATCCCGAAGGATCTGTTTCATCTGTCCCAGGCACTTTGCGTCGGCAAGCGTCGGTGTAGTAACACGCACGATCTCGCAACCAGCTTCATGCAGTTTGATGGCCGCGGCCACACATAATTCCACATCCCGCGTGTTTTCCGTAATCATCGATTGAACCGCAATCGGATTAGACCCTCCAACAACGATGCTCCCTATTCGCACCTCCCGGGTAACCCGTCGTGGATATACAACATCTGTCATACACCTTCTCCTATGCCACCAAATATGAAATTTGAATATTTATTACAAAATGAATTTGTCAATGAGAGTTGCGCGTTCAAGCCGCGGTTTCTGGAAAGTGTTCGAACTTAATAATCGTAGATCCGATTTTGATCAAGCTGTCGGCACGTAGTTGCGTCGTCGCGTCTATGCGGATACCGTCAATATGGGTTCCATTGGTACTTTCCAGGTCTTGAATCCAGAACTGTAGTCCATCGGTGGTTATGAGGGCATGATACGCTGAGGATTGCTCGTCGATCATGACGAACGTGTTGTCGTCACTTCGTCCGATTTTCAATGGAAACTGGCTGATATCAAACCCAGATCGGCGTTCATTGGTGATATTGTTCTGCTGGACCCTCCGTCGCGAGTCGGGTTCTGTGCCAGCTTCGCTTACGATTATTAGTCTGCCAAGGGCCCTGGGACGAGTATCCAGGCGCTTTCCACATTCAGTGCAGTAGCGGTTATTCTTTCTCTTCTCGTGGCCGCATTCGGCGCATACCATCTGCTCATTCATCGTCGTTGTTGGTTGGATCCTGGTAGGATCGTACTCTCTCCATCATGCGGATAGCGTCGGCGTGGCCTTTATCCAGCTCCAGCACTTCTTTCCAGAGGGCAACGGCGCTTTCCATGTTATCCTTCTTATAGTATACCATGCCCAGCCGGAATTTCACTTCGACGACGTCCAGTGAATGCTCAGTCAGCGTAGATAATTCGGTGGTGGCGGCATGAATATCGTATCCGCAATGACCACAGAACTTATCGTCTGGAAGGGCCACGGTCTGGCATTTCTGGCAGGTAGGCATACGCGTATCAATATGGTTTAAGACAGGGGGATGGTTGGAGTTGTAACTTACTACGGGAAAGATAGTTTTAGGCGGAGCAAAAGTCAAGCTGGGCGTAAGTTGTCGCCGATGTGTGTACTGTGGATAACAGGTTGATCGTTGGGAGGATAGCATTGTGAAATAACGAAAACCACACTGGCTGATGCTTTAAAAATTCAAATAAATAGGATTTTATTATTGACAATATGTGATTTGGATCACATATTATACGGTGTGACGCAAATCACAATAGCCTCGCAGAATACAAGGAACTCATAAATCAGTCGTTCAATCGTTTCTTTTTGTCACACTTCAATGGGGGTTTGATCATGGCACAGGAAATCCGCGACATTACAACCGAAGAACTTGACACATTCACGATGGACGATCTCGAACTGCTTCTCGAAACTGCTACGGAAGAGATTGAACCTCGTGTTGCTCCGAGCATAGTGCTGTCTGATACCGAAGAGTAACTCGGCCTACAGAATAAAGTTAGCTCAACGGTAGCCCAATCACTGTACCATGGTGATTGGGCTTCTTTATTGGAAAATCCGCCATGAATTTTGAGTATCTGGTTTCTAATGAGATTGATTATGCAAGAATTGGGCACTTTATCAACAATATGCCTTCCAACCGTGGCGTCTACATTGGTGTAGGGCCAGATCAGAATTTCTCGTACATCGCGGGAGTTCAGCCCGTAATCTCATTCATTGTCGATTATAGACGTGAAAATCTTCTCCTTCACCACCTTTTTCGTGTACTTTTTCTACTTTCGGGCAGCAGAGAAGAGTATCTAACTATGCTATTCTCCAGGCCTTTCAATGGTGAGGATTCTTCTGACGACAGAACACTGGGCCAATTGATAGAATATATCGAAAGAACTGCCGCAGATCCGAAGAGGATGGAGAGAAACCTCTCGTTAATACTGCCGCGGGTCATCGATACCACCAAGGGATTATCTTCTGATGACATTCTTATCATCAGAGAGATGTATCGGGACTTTTCTCAATACGATCTCAATCTACGGTGTCGGTTGCCCACGGTTACATCAGGTGGGTTACCATATCCTACTTTCAAGGATTTCTTACTCTCCGGCGATGATCCAGCTGTCTTTGGGAATTTCCTGGCGAACGGCAGTTCTTTTGAGTTTATCAAGCAGCAACAGTCTCAAAACCTGATAGTGCCGATCACTGGAGATTTTTCTGGGAGAAAGACGCTGTCAGCTATAAAATCATTCTGTCAGGAGAGAGAACTGGGGGTCGCCTGTATCTACATTTCGAGTGTCGAGTACCGGCTTTTTAACGAGGGACTATTTCATCGGTATGTGTCTAATATCAGCGATCTGCCGCTGAATGAGAATAGCCTATTGATCCGAGCCCATTACAATAAACCTGAAGCCTGCCATCCGGAGCAGATTGATGGAGAGCTATTTACAACCATAGTACAGAAAACTGATTCGTTTATAGAACATCACCGCTCAAATGCCTACAAAACCTATTTTGATGTTGGTTCAGTCGATTACCTAAGATAGTTTGTAGCCGAATCAATCATTAGAATTCAAGTTAGATAGGCGTCCCTGCAAGGACGGAATGTTTCCAATCGAGCCACACTTTTCGTACAGTTTGATCGAATCCTCGTAAGCAGCTCTGGCCTTTTCAATATCTCCCTCAAGCTGAAACATTTCCCCTATGATTTCCTTGGTATCTGCATACCCCGGTTTATCCTCTATTCTTTCACAGATATCTGCAGAAGTGCGCAAAAGCAGCTGGCACTGCCGAAAGTCCTCCATCCGGATAGCTGCTAGAGCTTGTACGCGTTTGTTCTCGGCTATCAGTCGCTGATTACCTAAGTCCTCCAATTGGCCCTCCATCTCTGAGCAGATACTTTGGGCGAGAGTTACGTCATCAAGACGTAGCAGGACACGGGCGTAGTTAATGTATGAGTTCAATAGATTCCTGACACTGCCCAAGCGCTCCAGACTCTCTATACTGCGTTTGTGGCAATCCGCGGCAGTTTGCCAATCTAGGAATCGTTCGAATATCAGACCCATGTTTGTCTCTATTTCTGCTATCCCTAGGGGACTGCGTATTTTATGATTGAATTTCAAACTGGTATGATAGAACTCGATTGCCTCTTCGTTTCTACCCTCTGCATACGCCACATTACCAAGATTTCCTGAACAGATGGCGATGCCTTTGTCATTCTGGCACTCTTCTGCTAACTCTAGAGCATCCGATAGGATAGTGTTTGCTGAGGCCCAGTCACCCTTCAAGTATGCGAGAAGCCCGATATTGGTTTTGGCTGCCATGGTGCCGATATGATCCTTGCTCCTGTGGTATTGGGTGAGACTAGCGTTGTACAGACGTTTCGCCGTCTCCCATCTGCTTCTATCTCTGTAAATGGAACCAAGGCGCATAAGGGCATCGCCCTGGTGCTTTGGGCGACACCGCAATTTTGCCAATCGAAAAGCCCTTTTACAGCGGATCGCAGAAGTTGAATAGTCTCCTGTTTCGTAACAGATCTGCCCGAGCCGTAAATTGAGTTCAATTTCAGCGTCTGCCTCCACAGCGGTAAGTTTGTTGTAGATAGTCTCCAAACGCTCCCAGTACGTTGTTGCCTCTCTGTAGGCACACATTTCTGTCGCTCTTCGGGCAGCATTCTGCAAATAGGGAAGTGATTGGACTTCCCGGCCAGCTCTCATACAGTGATTGGCTATTTCTTCTTGACTGGGCGTAATACCTCTGGTGGCACCCGTTAGGTGTAGGTCACACCAGGCTGCGTGGTAAGCTTTTCTAAGGTTGGGAGTGGTTTCTTGGTAGGTGACCTCGCGGATTTTTCCGTGCCGAAAACTGTAACGGTTGCCTTCGTTCTCGTTAAGCAGCCTATGGTCCCTAATGAGCCTCTGAGTCGCCCGAAGAATTGTTGTGGACGGGTAGCCGATGATCTCAGTAACATCCTCAATATCAAAAACTTCGCCCATGACTGCGGCTACTTCCAGTATCTCGCGATCCTCGTCTTTGAGATTAGAAATTCGTACTCGTAGGAGATCATAGATCTTGGGCGGAATTGAAATCTGTGTCCGGTCAATATCATGTAAACTGTACCCATTTCGTGGGATTATTCCCGATGCCCTCCACCAACTAATAACCTCTTGAACGAACAGCGGATTACCTTCCGATTCGGAAAAGATGATATCGCTCAGCCACAATGGGATGTTGTGACTCTCCAGCAAGCTCTCAACCATAACACGGGTTTGTTCAGTGTTCAGATTATTCACCCTCAGAGTTTTAACAACGTTTGAAGGTAGTTCAGCCACGAACCGGTCGATAAGGTGGTGTGAAGATTCCTCCCAGTGAGCGGTGGCTCTTTCGCTGCGGTAGGTGCACAAAATGCAGAGCCTTTTATCTTCGAGATGCCTAGCTAGTCGCTGGAGTAGCTGGAGACTGCCACTATCACACCACTGGAGATCATCCACCAGGAAAACCATACCAGGACCGCTCATGAGATGCTGAAACATTGATATGATAATATCAAAGAATCGTATTTGGCGCATTGAAGATTGATCCCGTCTGCTGTCGTCCAAACATTCAAGCAGATCTCGAAGCGACGCTACTAGATTTAACCATATCTCTGTGCTCCCCGGATTTGACGTAGGTGGGTCGATTCTCAGTAGAGGATCTACAATCGGCAGATAAGGTACAACCGCCGAATATGATGTACATGCGCTTCTCAGTACAGTCATGCCTAAGCTCCGTGCGTGCGCCACTGCTGCTTCAGCAAGATAGGACTTTCCGACGCCTGCTTCACCAGAGACTAAGATGATCGACCCTTTGGCGGACAAAGCTCGGTTAATGCCTTGGTGTAGCCAGACCATCTCATTGTCGCGACCTACGAGCGAGCTTACGGGTACATCAGATGGATAAAATCTCTCAGGCTCTCTCGTTTCTGATGTTGCCGACAGTGGAAAGGCCCGATAGCCATTTTCAAGTAAGAAATCACGGAATAGGTGATCACAAGCTTCACGGAGCGTTCGAACCGGTACAAGGTAAGGAAAATCCGTAGTATGAACCCCAAGAGACTCGAAGTTTTCAGTCGGGAGTAGCACTTTTTCGATTCCAAATTGGGTTGCGGCTTCGACTTTCTCTCGAATTCCGTTAACAGGTAGCACGTTTCCGCTAGTATCTATCTCGCCGGTCAGAGCAGTCGTGGCGATAGGGGGTGCGTGGATTAGTTGAGCCACCATCATGACCGCAATGGGTAATCCTGCTGATCCTCCTCGAAGCTCTTGAGGCTCAGTGTTATGGCCGATCCTTAACATACTGTCGAATTCGCTGCCTATTGTTAATGCATCTGACGTGAGATCATTGATGTATTTCTTGGCCGATTCTTTTGCGTTGAGAATTGAGAGGCGAAATCTATCTCCATCTTCAGATCCCTGAATTGGGGATGCCAAGAGCGCCGTCTGCCCCGTACCACCCAGAAAAAGATTCAAACTGATGCGTTCAGTTACTCCGTGATCTCCACGTGTAAATAGTCCCCAAGTCCAGTATTCGCCTTGTAGGTAACGTCTCTCATCCCAGATCAATGCTTCGACGAGGTTAACAAAGGACCTGGATTCGGGCCCAGCTGTTTGACCAAATGCGAACAGGTGCTGTACAAAGGTTAGTATGCCCTCCCATGCCACCTTGCCCTGTCTGTCTTTCTCAACCTGAAGTCGATATCGTTCGTTGTGCGGTGTGTCAGCGAAATTGATTATAGACAGTTGCCCCGTCTCGAGATCGGAGATTCGTGCGTCTATCTTCTCAAGGTCAATTGCAGGACATCTCACCTGATCCAGAAATCTCTCGGCCCTGCGAATATTCAGGCACTGCCGCTTAATGAGCCCAACCGCTCGTGAAACTGCTTCCTCTCGTGTTTTCTTAAGCAGTTTTCGGCACTGTATTAGGAGGATTTTGTCACAACAGAGCGCGAGATTCTGGGTGTCCGGAAGTGAATCCACAAGAGATCGAAGAATCGCCTGGCGTCCTGCCTCGGTTGAAGTGGGTACGGCGGCGATCTTTCGTTCTAGAGCTCCGACATAATCATCTGATCGGAGCGCATGTATCGGGGAGATTACTTTCATTATTGATATTGTCTGCGGAAGGAAAAAGTGAAGGTTCAGTATTCAACCAGGGAATATTCGTTTAAAGCGAAGTTCAACTTCCACGATATCTGTTGGAGTCAGGTTTGATCGTTCGACTAAGGCGATAATCCGATCGCGTGACGTTGTTGGATCGGTCAAATACGTAGATCCATCTCGGGCGAACCCAACAATCTGAAATGAATAGTCACGCAGCCTACTGGGAAGATGGACGATATTGACGAAGATCCTGTCACGAAGATCCTGTCCGATTTCGCCGAGTATATCACCTAAATCATTT
>JABIQT010000479.1 GCA_018667995.1 Candidatus Latescibacterota bacterium | reverse complement strand
CGAAGCAGGAGCAGATCACCACAACCTAGCAATACGGACAACCCCATGATTCCGACGATCCCAAGAGGGAGGGATGTCTTCGGCGGAGTCACGACAAATCTGCTTCCTGCCAGGAAGAGGCTGCCAAAAGTGTAGACGGCAATCACGAGCAGGCAGACAACGGCGAAGGTGCCGAGAAAATTGCCGGTTGTATGCAGCGGATTGGCAACCGCGCTGTACGCCAGGGCGACGAGACACGTGACGATCAGAGCACAAAGTGACGGGGAAAGCCAACGATGTGAGCGGAATTGACGCGCCACAACTTCGTTGCGCCACAGTGCGAGCAGTGAACACAGACCGATTGCGGGGACTGCGACCAGGATCGTTGCCGTGTAGTACACATGGGCGATGCCTATGCCAATTTCTCGACGGCTTGGATCAAAGTGCAGTACCAAATAGGAGAAGAACAGGCAGATCAAGGCGAGTCGTCGGCCATGGTGCGTTGAACTGGTAGTCTCCTGGCCAGCATTCTCCTTCTGGTTTTGCCAAAAAAGCGCGCAGAAGAGAATCAGGAGAATGCAGTGGAAAATGAACTCGCGCAGATCCAGAGCTCGAAAACACACTGCGGGAAGTAGAATCACACAACCGAAGCCGAGCCTGACGGTTGTCTGGATCGAAACTGAGTTTTCGGCCTTGTGTATGCTCACTTCATCGGCTCCCAAACCTGACTCGGGTGGGAGGCTGAAGGGCGACGATTCTTCACTCCTGGATGCTCTTGCGACGAAAATGCTGACTGGCGAGGGCCGGCACGCCAAGAGCCAAATACGTCGCTGTGGCGATGCTATGAACGAAGGTGGCGCACGCAAGTGCCTCTACTTGGGGAATGCCGTAGACGATATGCAGCGTCTGGGCAAACAAGAGATGGTACGACCCGATTCCACCAGGTGTGGGGACAACCATTCCAATCGACGACATGGTCATGACGACGAGTGCCGCCGTTATCCCCAGGTTGTGAGGGGAGGCATCGAAACCAAAGGCAAGAAAGGACAGATAGACGATCAAGACGTACGAAATGTTGATGAGGGCGGAACTGATTGTCAGTTGAAAATAAGCAGACGGGGTCTTGAGAGATTCCAGGCCAACAGCAAATTTCGCCAACAGGTTGACGACGGTGTCAGCAAGTCTCGTCGAGATCCCGCTCAGGATACGGTGTGCGATGGCGGGGGCCGTGTCCCGCCGCATGGCAAGCCAGGTCAAACCCATCAGCATGACTGCACAACCAACGATTGCGCCGACGAAGATCGACTCAAACCATGAGTAGGAAGTCGCGATCGCGGCGGGTATGAATGCGAGTGAGGCGCCCACCAGCAGGAGCAGCCACACGATATCGACAATGCGCTCCACGACAACCGTTGCCAGGACCGACGTGACACTGGCCCCACTGGCCCATCTGATACTCAGCGCACGAAGCGCTTCGCCTGACCGAGGGACCACAACGTTGGCCGCATAGCAGATCAGCACGGCTTTGAGCGCTTGCCAGATTGTTACATGATTCGCAAAGGGCCGCATGAAGACGATCCAGCGCCAGCTTCTGATCATCAAGCTTACCAGGATGAGCGGAACCAGCACCATAACCCAATGCAAGGGGACCGCTGTCACCGCTGACAGGAGTGCCGCAGTCTCCGTTCCCCTGAAAGCCCACGAAAGGAAGGCGAAGGCGAGAGCGATACTCAGCAGATAGCGTAGTAGATTTTTCAAATTACCATTGCCAGTGGAGTCAGATTAGAAGCTGGGCACAAAGAAACTCAGAATACTCGAGCAGGGCTGTGCTCGAAGACCGAAGAGGAATCAGAGCCATCTATCGGCGTCGAAAACAAATGTTCGTAAACGAGGTCGCCTACAACTTTGTGACCGGCTGCAGTGAGGTGAGGGTCATATCCGGTGAAGTAGAGACGATCGGGGACCTGGTGTTCCCTCAGCCAGCCAAGGGCATCGATTACCTCCAGCCCCTCACGCCGCGCGGTGTCGGTGAAGAACCGATTCGGAGCTTCGAGATCTACGAAGGTAGAGTCAAGTCGAACCAGATTGTAGTCAACGGCGCGTTGCCAGTCACCCACATAGACCTGTTCGCTCGCAGGAAGCAGCAATACGATCAAACGACCGCCCGCTACGCGCGTGGCACGGTCTGCTTCACTCAACATTCCGACCAACTCCACAAGTCCCTTGCAGCGCAACTCGAAACGACGATCGAGCAGTGGTACAACCGGAAAGGGAGCAGCCATCCCTTTCCGCAGGAACCAATCTCGTGCGTAATCGACGGAACGCAGTCGATCTCGTACAAACATCGCCAGGTGGGATTGGCGCGCACGTTCGCGCCAGACGCGCTGGGGTGGGAGAGCCTCCACCGGAATGGGCCTGCTGATTGAGCGTCCATCACAAAGATCGTCAACGACCCACAATTGAAACAGCACGAGATCAGGTTTGAGTTTGAGACCAGCGCTCATCAGAAACTCAAAACTGTTTCCAGGGCTGTAGCCAACAACACCGGCGTTGATCGCTTCTGCCGGGCCACTGGGCCAGTGGCCAGCGATGGCAGACAGGTAGGTTTCGTCTTCTTCGACTCCGAAACCCATTGCAAAACTGTCACCGAGGCCGAGGATACGAGGCCGGGTCTTTGGCGATGAAATCTCAGGTCCCCGCAGGCCTTCCGAGTTTGTCCGAATGGCTACATCGAACTCGGAGGAGACGAGTCTCGCGCGCAGGTCACGTTTGAGCCCGAAGTGCCAGGGTTTGTCCGTGTAACGAAGGCCGGCTCCCAACAAGGGCTCTCGCATGGTTGGACCCCGGTCTGCTGGATGCACCGACTCGATCTCGAATCGCGGATTCTGATAAACATAGAGGTCGGTCAGGAGCCAACGCAGCACACTCTCGGCAGCGATCGCAGCGACGAAGAAACCGAGACAAAGGAGGGCAAGTTTCCCTGTAATATCTCGAAGATTCGCCATGCAATGAAAGTAGCCCAAAGTCCATTGTTGTGACAGGGAGACCGAGTGGGCACTGACGATGTAGGGCGCATTCGCATGCAGAGTCGCTAGGTCTTGTATTCATGAAGGGCGAGATGTCAACGTGGGTTGTCGCCCCATTGTGTGCGCAAGTGTATGGAATCTTGTTTCTCGCGAAAGTGCCTGATCCGAGTCGACGAATCTCAACTGGGAGCCGACGTTGACAGACTCCAGAAGCCGAATCCATGCTGTGCCCGTCTTCTTCCGCGTTGGAGAGGGATCTGCGTGACTGGTCGAAGGGGGGAGGGGTGAGTACGAGTCCGCCTTGGGATTGGCGAACAGTCTGGCATTGACTGATTATCTAAGGCTGTACGTGCGGCATACAAGGCCATCTCGAACAGGAAAAAGCCAGGACGCACGACGGAAGGCCTCAGCCCATGCCAGAAAATAGGGGAAGCTGAAAGTGGTTCGTATTGGCAATCTATTCCGCTCAGACTGTAGCTCCTCCTGACGTAACGCGCCCGAGATCTTTGCGGTATTTGCATCCATGAAGTAGATCCTGCGATGCCACACAAAACGTATGAGCGTAAGAAGCAGAAGGAGATCGGTTTGGTCGTCATCTATCCTTGGACACAAATCAGGGCCACTGTTGCAGTGATCTGCACTTTAGCCTGCATCTGGCCGCGTGGGGCACCCGCAGATCCACCTATGATGGTGTTCGTGGTGGCTGGCCAAAGCAACGCCGGTTTCATGGCTGGTGAGGATATCCAGGTCACCGTACCTGAGGACACGCTCATCTACATCTGGAATGCGGCGTGCTGCGCGGTACCCGAGGTGGTAGGAGACTCCTGGATGACTCTGCGGGCGGTGAACGGAAAGACAATCGCTCCCCCTGGTCCAGGCGTGACCTTCGCCAGGCGCATCGCAGCTGCCACCAAGCAGCGCATCGGGCTGATCCCATGCAATCTCGGTGGCCCAATCGGCCGTTGGCAAAGTGAAGAAATACTCTATTCAGCTTGTATGGACAGGCACCTGGCAACGAATCTCTCTCTAAGTGGCTTTCTGTTTTACCAGGGTGAAGGAGACGCTCGAAGCGATTCGGCAGCACTTGCGAACCCAATCCCTCCACAGCCGTTTCGGTGGCGGGTTCTGTTTGAGCGATTTGTGACCGACTGGCGTAGTGAAACTAGGAGAGACCTGCCGGTCATTTTCGTCCGGATCGCCCATCTTGCCGAGATTCTACCTGACACTTGGCTCGAGTCTCCGATGGAATACTGGAAGACGGTGCAATCCCAACAGGATTCCGTGTCACTTGCATACACCAGACTTGTGGACAGCGAACCAGCTACCCTCCGCGACGCGATCCATCTTGACGATGAGTCCTTCCACGTCATTGGTAACAGGATGGCCGAAGCGTACCTGGAGATTCAGCGGCAGATCGATGCCGCCCCGAATGAGACTGGCACTAATGGTCCCGATATGTCAGATCCTCTTGGGGAAAGCAGGCCGTGAAGTTGGTTAAGTGCGGGCCACTGTGCGTCGTGACAAGGATCAAGAGAACGAATGGACATAGGAGGAGACGCTTCTTGCGAGTGTAGCGCTACGCTATCAATGCAAAGGTGAGATTAGGTGGCGATAGGGACGGCAGCCCAATCGCAAAATATCGCAAAAGCCTGTCCCAAACGGCAGGTCAAAGATCCACCTGCGTCGCGAAGACTTTCGCTTCCAGGTTGCGGACATCCTTCTATTAGACCCCTGCGTGCCCCTTCCCGTAGACCTCCATGCGAGAGCCAGGCCCTCCAATTTTCTCTCCAGCGACAACAGCCTTCGGTGTGAAGACGAGATGCCAGCCTGTTTCACGCAAGCGTTGGCGGCGCCGGACATCGCCCCGGACGCTGTCGCAGATCCACACCGACCTGAGATGTGCCTGCTATCGAACGCGACGGATGCCGTGAGCGGATCGCGTTACTCTCGTGGTCGGCTCTCGTTCGTGACGGTGCGCCAGTCTTCCTCTTCGGCGAGGAGAGCCGCGAATTGGTAGCCCGGCACCGTGTTAGCGATCTTGATCCCTGCAAGATGAATGGGTCCTGCGCGGTAGTGGTTGAGAATTTGTCTGAAACCTGGGATCACCGGTGGCTCCAGCCTTCCGAGTTGTCCTTGCTGCCAGATGAGATAGCGCGCCGAGGTGTCGACCGACCGACCGATGTCAGATGCATGCAGCACGCGCAGTCTGCCGTAGTCTTCGGTTAACATCCAGAGGGCCGTCGATACGCCGACAGGATCCTGCGTGCTCCCCACCAAATGACCAAACGCCGAACGTGCCTCATCCAAGGTCATCCCCTCTTGATAGTATCGAGGGAATAGCAGGAGGTGACGAACGCCTCCAATGGAACCCATCGACATCAAGGTCACAACCCCAACGGTCGATACCATCGCAGAAAACTGACGTCCTCGCGCCACGGTGATCCCGTGGACATGGACCAACATCACGATCCCAAGTGGAATGAACGGATAGAGGTTGTAACCGAATTGCGGCGCACGAAAGGCAAGATAGCCGCTGCAAACGAGACCGACGAAGACCGAGAACCACAGGAATACATGGACGCAGATTTGGTGCCTGTAGAGATAGGCAGCGATGAAGCCGCTGCTAGATATGGCAACCAAAAGCAGGCCATAGGCGGGCAGATGAGGATTGCTCATCCAGACACTCGCAATGTGCTCCCATGACCACCCTGTAACGCTTCCTGCAACGCGAGCATGGTAGCCAATGCCGACGAGTGTGTCGCGTGTGCTATTGGGGCTCAACCACAACACGGTGACGAACACCAGGCAAGCGAAAGCACCTGTCTTGGCGGCCAGAAGAACAATCTGACGCTTCGTCGACTGCCCACACGACAGGTAGCCGCTGATTATGGCGATCGAGATGGCTGCGGAGGCCAGATGAGTGCTGGCCAGAAGACCAAGCAGGCCCCCCACCAGTGGCCAGGAGAAACGACTTCCGCTCCGAATCGACCAAGCGCCGAGAAGTACCCAGAGCGTAGCAAGCCCCTCTGGTCTACCGTTCTGAAAGACAACGAAAAGCGACGTGAGCCCAACGATCCCGCCAACGCAGACCCATGTCCTGGATGTGGAGCCCTCAGGATAGCTTCGCGACGCATGTGACAGGAGCAGTCCCGTCAGTACCACACTTCCCACGTTGAGAATCGAGATCACCAGGGATGCGGCCCGTGGTGTTGGTTCCCACATCAGGAAACCGACAAGCAGATTGTAGAGAGGCGGATACTGTACATATCTCGGCTGCCCAGCATCATCAACCAGGAACGGAGTGAAGCTGCAAAGCGGATTCACCAAGCCCTTGCCAGCCGCAAAAGAGATGGTTGCGGGAAGGAATGCGAAGGCGTCCGGCGTTGGGAGAGGGTAGCAATGGTATGCAAACAAGAGCAGAATGGCTGAACTCAACACCACTGTACCTATCAACATTCTTTGGTTCATCAGGACTCCGAGCATCAGCAGCATTGCACAACGATCCCCCACCAGATCCGGCACTCCAAGCTGGCCGCAGGCGAATACACAACGCTCCTACTCATGGGCACCGTCGGCGTAGAAGCACCGCTTCAGGCTAGCCTATGGGTTTGGTTGTCAGCAGTCCACCTTCGCCCTGCCTGTCATCGTTTGTTCACTGATAACACGTGCCAGATATCTCCGGTCATTCGGGCTGGTACGCGCTTGACGTTCGTGTCGGGTCGTGCAGATTACTCATAAGAGTCGCACATGAATTCCGTCATGTAGCTTGGCTGTAACGAGAGATTTTTCCCGGGAAGAGCAAGAAGATGAGCAGATCGGACGATACGATGTTTGTGCCGATGAATGACCTAAAAATGCAGTACGCTCAAATCAAGAATGAGATTGATGCAGCTCTTGCCCAGGTACTTGAGAGCTGTGCCTTTGTTCTAGGCCCCTCAGTGAGCGCTTTCGAAGAGGCCTACGCCGATTACTGCGGTGTCACCGAGTGCGTAGGGTTGAGCAACGGAACCGATGCGCTAGTACTTGCCTTGCGCGCTATCGAGGTAGGGGAGGGGGATGAGGTGATCACCACTGCTCACACCTTCGGAGCTACCACCGAAGCGATCCGTTCAGTTGGGGCTCGTCCTGTCTTCGTTGATATCGAGGACGAGTACTTCACGCTGGACGTGACCAAGGTCGAGGAACGCATCACCGATCGGACACGCGCCATCATGCCTGTTCACATCTATGGGCACATGGCTGACATGGACCCGTTGCTCGAGATTGCTGCACGGCGTTCAATAGCTGTAATCGAGGACGCAGCTCAAGCACATGGGGCTCGCTGTCGCGGGCACATGGCAGGGGCCATGGGGCTGGCTGGCAGCTTCAGCTTCTACCCGGGCAAGAATCTAGGTGCCTATGGGGACGCCGGAGGCATTACCACGAGTAACGGCAAGGTCGCACAGACCGTGCGCAGTTTGCGCAATCACGGGCAGGACACTGCGAAGAAATTTTGGTACAATGAATTGGGCTATAATCATCGTATGGATGGATTTCAGGGAGCTGTGCTGGGGGTGAAGCTGCCGCTCCTGGATTCGTGGAACGACAGACGCCGAGCGATCGCTGAGCGCTATCACTCTGTGTT
>JABIQT010000393.1 GCA_018667995.1 Candidatus Latescibacterota bacterium | reverse complement strand
CCATATACGACCATGCCGAACCCGGCTGTCGAAGGTTCGATGTTCAGATCCTCAATGTTATGGACCACGAAGATCGACGCGCCGCCCACTTCAACGGCTGCGGTAGTAGGCAGTCGTTCCGTCCATGGATCGTAGTCGACGTTACCGCGAACAGTGTGGGTGGGGGCGATCGATTCCAGTGCCTCGAGAATCTCTGGTTTTCCCACGTCACCTGCGTGGATAATCACGTTTGAGCCTTGCATGGCGGCCAGTGCCTCTGGTCGGAGCAAGCCGTGGGTATCTGAGATTACACCGACGCGGAGCGTCTGCTCCTCAATGTTGGGGCTCGACATCATCGACCTCGCTCATCATCTGGTCTGATGAAACTGTATTTGCCTGGCCCCGAGAAATACAGTCCGATACAGAGCACCATGTACTCAATGGCGTGTGCGGCGCCCGAGAATCCGGAGTTCGGGGCATCCTCAGGCAGGCTCAGGTGTCTGATTGCGGCCACCATCATGGTAAATCCGAGCAGTGCCGTCGCGGGTCGGAAAAACACACCGAGAATGATAAAGATCGCACAAAAGAATTCGGAGAATCCGGCCATGAAACCGAAAAAGGTAGGGAAGAAATCTATGCCCAGATTCTGCATGCTGCCACCGACGCCCTCCCAGCGTTCCGGGCCGCCGGAGATTTTACCCCAGCCGTGAAACAATGCCATGCACAGGCCAAATCCAAATCGCAGTACTACAAGGCCAAGATCGTAATTGTGGTTTGGCCGCGCTATGAATCTTTTTATTGCATTCATCATATCCTCCTTTGGGCTTAAATACGATGTCCGTTTTTCCTGAGAATTCCAGCGGCGGTATTCAGATGATCGTCTTTGACGAGGATATAATCCGTGTCAAATGTAGAGATGGCAAATATGCTGATGTCTGCATCTGCGAGTGGCTGCGCCAACGACGCCAGTATGCCGGTCAGGCTGAAATCAAGTGGTCCGACCACCATCAGAGCACGCCAACCTGCTTCGGTCAGTTGGTCCTTGGGTGCTGCGTAGTCGGGTAAAACTACGGATAACTCGTCCCGGGTCTTTGTGATTGACCAGAAGGGCAGGTCTCCAATTTTCGATGGTATTGGAGCGTCTGGGGCGAATCGACAGATATGAAATTTCTCGGGAAGGACTGTCAGCTCAAGTTGCCTCATTCGGTTCTTATGGCCTTTATCTTGTTGTTCCAATGGTCGCAGATTAGAAGGACATTCTCACTGAAGAAGCAGAGGCCATACGGCTCGTTAAGACCGGCTTCCAAGGAACGGTTTCCATAGTCCCCCGCTTCGGAGCAGCCCGCCACCGTTTCTATTCTGCCGTTTTGGGTGATGCGACGCACGAGATTGTTTCTGGTATCCGAGAAGTAGATCTCCCCCGCTGCCGAGATGGCCAGGCCGCATGGTTCATGGAGATTGGCTCCCAACGCGTAAGTACCATCCGGAGAATATCCGGCAGTCCCAGTGCCTGCCACCGTTGATATAATACCACTAACTGCGTCCAATCTTCGAATAGTGTGGTGGGCGCGATCGGCAAAAAATAGATTTCCTGCACGATCAAATCTCATAGCTCTCGGGGCGCCGATACGTGCCGAAGTGGCGGCGCCATCATCACCAGTGTAGCCCGGTATTCCTGTTCCGGCCACACTGGTGATTACGCCGGTAGGTGCATCTATACGTCGAATACGTCCTGCACCAGAATCGCCTACATAGATATTGCCGTGGAGATCATGGGCGACAGACGTGACGCTGATGAAATTGGCGTTGACAGCTGGACCACCATCTCCTTTGTCCCATAGATAGGCCGCACCGGCTACATTTCTGATCACGCCATCCTCGTCTACCCGGCGCACATGTCCGTGTCTATTGTCGGCAATGACGACCCGCCCCCTACTGTCAACTGACACGTCATAGGGGTTGCCCAGATGGGCGCCATCCGCTGGTCCGTTATCACCGCCGTATGCCCGGGTGCCTTGGCCAGCAATAGTGGTTATGACACCAGTTCGCGGGTCGATACGGCGAATGCGCTGACCCCAAGTGTCGGCGATATAGATATGGCCCTGTGTATCCACATCTATGCCGCTCGGACCACAGAAAAAGGCGTTGGACGCGATTTCACCGTCATGAACACTGGTACCCCCAAACACGGTCGTTACGACACCAGTTTCGCCGTCGTACTGCCGGAGACGGCCCGAACAGTCGCCCCAGAAGACGGTGCCGTCGGGATCCGCGAAAATTCCTGCTTCGACGGAGTTGCAGTGGGTCTCCGAACCGTGGAGCCCCTCCTCTCCGAAGCCCGGCACACCATTTCCTGCCAGGGTGGTAACCAGTCCCGTAGTGGCTTCCACTTTACGTATGCGAAAGCCGTATTTTTCACCCACGTAGAGATTGTCATCACGGTCGAGACAGATGGCATCGGGCATGAGTGTGCTCGCCTCAGTTGCTGGGCCGCCATCCCCGTTCGAAGACCGTTGACCGTTTCCCAGAACCGTGTTTATGATCCCTGTCTTACGATCGATTCTTCGTATTCGGTCGTTGGAGTTGTCGCAAACGTATAGATTGTAATGGGAGTCGAAGGCAAGATGCTCGGGATGGTTGAAACCTGCCTCTTTCGCAGGACCGCCATCCCCATGGTAGCCGCCCAGGCTCAATTTCGGTCCGGCCGCCGGTCGACTGTCGCCTGCTTCACTGGGGTAGTGCCGAGCGCTATGTCCATATGCGGTATCAATGAGACCGGTTCTATAGTCCACCCGGCGAATGTTATTCATCCATTCACTGGAAATGTAGATGTCACCGTGATCATCTACAGCCACACCACATGCGCAGTCGAGTTCCGCGTCCAAGGCCAGTCCACCGTCGCCGCCACGTCCTATTCTGCCTGATCCCGCTACAGTGGTCAGTACGCCTGTTTTATAGTCGATTCGTCGGATCAGGTTGCTTCTCGCGCCCAATTCGGAAAAGAAGAGGTTGCCATGTTCATCCTGGGCAAGGTCATGCGGTTCATGAAGATGTGCGTCAAGAGCCGGCAAGCCACTGGGCGAGCAGCCTGGTATCCCATCACCTGCAAATCTGTGCAGGATGCCTTCCTTGTCGATTCGCCAGATCCTGTGGCCCCAGTAGTCATTGACGATCAGGTCGCCGTCGGGACGCCGTACAACGCCAAGCGGCCAGCCTGCGTCGGCTTCTTTGGCAGGGACGCCATCGCTATATCCGGCGCCGGCGATGGTCGATATTCTGCCTCTTTCCAGGGAATGAAGATACTCGGAGATGTTCATATTGGATGTCAGTCCGTAATGCTGTCGGCACACAGTTTGGATGGGCAGTATCAGTTTGCCCGATATAATAGAAGATAGCATGATGGCGGTGCGATTTAATGATACGATTGTATCCGTCACTACGATTGATGGCAACCAGAATCTCCATTGCGATTGCGTACCTCTCTTAAATGTCTATAATATGCTGACCAACCATCTCTCTATCGAAGGGTAACGAAACCATGTCTTCAAAGCCCAATATCCTGGTTATCATGAGCGATCAGCACGCTCCCGATGCCATCGGTCAGCTCGGGCATCCAGTGGCTCAAACTCCCGCCCTGAACGCGCTTATGGACCGCGGGTTGACATTTACCTCTGCCTATTCAGCTTACCCCATGTGTACCCCTTCGCGAGCCAGTTTTATGACCGGGCAGCTCGCGCCCGAGCACGGCGTATGGGAGCTGGGATCGCCCTTGAGAAGCGATTTGCCAACCTGGTCTCATGTGCTTCGTCGCGCCGGCTACCGGACTACTATCTGTGGACGCATGCATTTTGTCGGTCCTGATACCATGCATGGTTTCGAGCATCGGATATTTCCACAGTATGCGGGCGCGGATCCTGTTTCTCCGCATGCCTATGCCGATTGGGGCGAGCCGCAGGTCGACAGCCATGTGATGCTGGAGGCGGTCAATGCCTCGGGCTCCCAAGACGAGCCCACACGAGCAGAAATCTATGACCGTGGTGTATTTGACGCTGCCATGGCCGAGCTTGATTCTCGCGCACAGGACAGTGATCCCTGGGCCATGACGGTGGGCTTCTTTCAGCCACATTTTCCCTTTCGGATCTCACAACCATGGTTCGATAGGTACGAAGGATTGGAGATCCCGCTGCCCCGAACGCCGCCAGGCGGAGAGAGCTATGCGTCGCTTATTCCGCAGCAACTCCACGATAGCCGTAAGTTTCTGGGCTTGACGGATGACGGGCTCACCGACGATCTCGTACGAATGGCCCGCCGTTGCTATTATGCTATGATCACACAGGTTGATGATATGATTGGACGATTAGTGCATCATCTGGAAGAGCTGGGCATGTCTGACAATACCTGGATCGTATATATGTCCGATCACGGCGAAAACCTGGGGGAACATGGCCTTTGGTCTAAGCTCAATTTCTATGAGGATAGTGTGCGAACGCCACTCGTCATCGTGCCCCCAAACTACCGCAAGGGTGGTAGCAGATGTGGCGCGCATGTGTCCCACATCGATTGGTTTCCGACGGTGGCTGAACTGGCTGGCTATGAATCTTGGATAGAAGAAATGCCTGGGCGCTCACTTGTGCCTCTCGTGGAGACTCCGAGTGAATCTTGGCCGGGAAGAGTGGTGATCGCAGACTATGCCTGTGTGGGTACCCGCGTGCCCATGAGAATGGTTCTGCGAGATGGCTGCAAGGCTAGCTTCGCGGCAGGACATCCGCCCACGCTCTTTGATTTGACGGAGGATCCTCACGAATGGCATGATCAGGCCTCTGATCCCGGTAAACAATCACTGATCCGGGATCTCGAACTGCTGGCCCGAGGTGACGGGTGGGACGAGCACCTTACCTTGGAGCATGTGCGCATTCTGCAGAGACGACTGCGATTTATAGGGGAATCGGAATCCGCCCGGTAACAGTGCCTGTCGGGTTATGTTCGTGAATCCAATCCGACCAGGCCTGAATACTTGTATGTCAGCTATTCAATGGCTCAATAAGACACACAGATCGCACGTCAATTACAGAGATCAAGTATTGTCATGGAGGATATAGAATCATGATTGCAGGCAGAGCAAGCGAGTGACCAGGGGACTTGCAATGTCGCGATAGACAATTCACATCAGAGGGTAGGTCGGGTTTTCTCGGCGTCTTTGAACAAAACATCTCTCACCGCACCAGTAGCTTTCTCATGGAAGGACGCTGTGGCAGGATCAAGATCTTTTGACGGACGTGGCGCGAGCGAAAAGTGTCCGTACCGGTCTTCGCCTCTGACCAGTGCCGCGCTATCCCATTCGCCGACCACTTGTTTTGCGTGTGTAGGAATATAGTGTAGCGAGAGACCGATTCTCCGGTCATTTGAGAGATTTGCCTGGGACGCATGGGCCAGACGCCCGTTATGGAGAGAAGCTTCACCAGCCAGAAGTGGCATGTCGACTGCAATTGATTCGTCTACATCCACAGAGATTTCCTGACCCCGGGTCAACAGATTGTCCGTTTTGTACTCATCCTGGTGGGGCATCAACTCCTCTTTGTGGCTGCCCGGAAGCACACGCATACACCCACTCTTGAGAGATGCAGGCGATAATGCCAACCATACGGTGACCAGGTCATTGGCGTCCAGTCCCCAATACCGAAGATCCTGATGCCAGGACACGAAACTCTGGCTACCTGCTTCTTTAATCCAGAAGAGCGTGTTCCAGCAGAGCAGATCTGGACCGATGAGATCTTCAACGGAGTCGAGAATCCGGTCATTCCTCATAAGGTCATCGACCCATCTGAAAATCAGGTGAGACTTATTGCGTTGGGCGCCACCGATTGGTTGCCCCTGATCTGTTTCAAAACGTTCCAGTAGCCCACGATTGTAGGCGACTTGCTCTTCATCGAGAATGCGGACCGGATAATAGTATCCGTCACGGTTATATTGCGCGATGGCATCTTCTTTCAGATGTTTAGGCATTCTGATTCTCCTGTGATTTTCGTCATGCGGATTGTCGTGTGGAGTCTGTATCTGATCGCGAAGCCTGTCCTATCTAAAGATATACGCCCGAGATTCCATGAGATGGCGGGAAAATTGGTAGCGTATGCCGTCAGGCTCTGATCTATCTCAAGAATGCTGTCTTTCTGATGGTCTGCCATTTGTCTGCAAATGAAACCATAGCCTGGAGATCTTTACTTGGTAATTCCCTGCGACAGCTGGTATCATATTCTATCGGTCGAATAAGGCCAAGACAAGATGTTTCACAGGGACCAATTTTCTGCATCGTACAAACAGGTCCGAAGAGGGTCCGCGGTAGTGGAACGATGGTATCATCGCAAATAGTACATCAGTTAATTTACAGGCGACACCACATGTCGCGGGAGGACGATCCATGCTAATGCCGTACGATCTAACTGGCAAAAAGGCCCTCATTACAGGCGGAAAACGCCGCATCGGTCGTGGAATTGCTCTGGCGCTGGCAGAAGCAGGTGCAGATGTGGGCTTCAACGACCTTTCTGACGATGGGGATGCGGAGATCACCTTGGGGCTAATCCGGGATATGGGACGAGATGCTGAATTCTTCGCCGCTGATATCTCGAATGTTGTTCAGGTGAAAAGCATGTTTGAAGCATTCTTGAAACGATTTAGGAGCATTGACATCCTGGTCAATAACCCCTATGGGGGCACCGGACAACCATTTCTCGACCTTACGGAGGACAACTGGGATAAGAACATCGACGTGGGGCTGAAAGGTTTCTACCTTTGCTCACAGCAGGCAGCTCGGTCCATGGTAGCTCAAGGACACGGTGGCGTCATCGTCAGTACGTCGTCTGTCCACGGCAGACGTGCCTGGAAGGGAGATGCGGCGTATGGGGCGGCCAAGGCTGGGGTGATTCGTTTGACGGAATCCATGGCCGTCGATTTGGGGGAGCATGGAATTCGTTGTAATGCAATTTTGCCAGGGCACATGGATACAGACCACGTCTTCAATACCCCGCCGCCTGATCAGGGCAGTCTGGAAGCGCCTCATGGGGACGGTGTTCCGTTGGCTCGCCGCGGTACGCCCGAGGATATTGGACGGGCTGTGGCATTTCTATGTTCACCGGCGGCCGGATGTATTACTGGTGTAGCATTGCCCGTTGATGGCGGACTGGTAGCTACCTCGGCCTAAGCGGCATTCGTGACGCTGGCATGTCTTGGGGTGCATTCATTACCCTGACCCTATCGCTTCAACCTTAAGACTACGACTCGCATTCTGGCCTCCTGCTTGATGCCACGAACAGCGACCTCTCGCGGTGTCTCCTGTGGTAGATCTATACGGACGGGTGTGCCGTCCGGGGATCTCTCCATTTTGCCCAAGCCCATGGAGCCTGTGTTTACATCGGATATGGAATAAATGCGGCCGACTGCGCCCTCTTGGTAGCCGCTAATGATGATGGCATCGCCGCCCAGAGCTCTCGCGGAAGACTGGATGTCATTGATATAGCGACTGAGACGGTCCGATCGTAAATCAGCACGATAAACGTGTTTCAGATCGACCATGCCAATTCTGAGATACTCTATTCCTGCTACGACTACTTGCGTCCCCGACGTAGCCGTGAACGGAATCTCCGTGACACTGCCTATGGTATCGGGCAACCCGCTGAGTAACTGAGTCCAGAGTGTGCCATCCTCAGATCCGGCACCGAATACCTTGATCGGATGGCTTCTGGCCTCCGGCATATAAAATGTACCGCCAAATCGTGCTTCCTCTAGACCATAAGATCCGGCGCATCCCGTAGTAAGAAAAAGCAGGGCCACGACTACCGTTCGTGGGACCCAGTTCTGTGCCACTCTTGGATTACTCCATATCGTGAGGTGCATCGTGTGCCCTCGTGGGTCAGACGTTAGCGACCATATTGGCGATCATCTTATTTGAGTAAGGTCATTCTGCGAGTCTGAACAAAGCCTGTACTGCTCTGCATACGGTAGAGATAGATCCCGCTGGTTACACGAGATCCCTGCGCATTCCTTGAATCCCACAGTACCTCGTACCTACCAGGTGTCTGGTACTGATCCACCAGCCGTGCTACTTCCTGTCCGAGCATGTTGTAGACGATTATTGATATGCGCGCGGGTTCGGGCACCTCGTAAACGATTGCCGTCGCGGGATTAAACGGGTTCGGCGCATTGTTCATCAGGGAGAAAACTGGCGGATCCGAGCTGCGCTTCAGTCCTGTTTCGGCTACGGTCACAGGAATAGCTTGCTGCAAATAGTTGGAAACAATGATGCCGTCCAGCGTCACAGACGAGGCCAGATGTGCATTGGCAGTAATCTTTACGGGTACCATCACCACAGCAGTGACGCCCTGAGGAAGAACCTTCCCGTCTGCGCTATAGACTACCATGCGAAGCGTACCATTTTCATGGTGGTGCTGTATCTGCATTTGATCCGCTCGCCCGGCCAAAGAGGGGATACCCTGCAATATAGTGGCCGGGTCTGCATGTATGCTGAACTGCATCCCACTTACATCTCCATCAGATGTGAGGTCCACAGGGATGTACCGTTGCCCGGTTCGATCCGTCACCACCGCGCCAAGACCCATGGTAACTGTCGTTGCCGAAGCCAACGCCAGTGTTTTTGCCGGTGTTTCCGAGGGGGCTTCGGCCAGGGCCTGCTGAATCACACCGACCAGATCGCGAACGTCAATGGTGCCATCAGAATTGACATCAGTCGTCCAGAATGAAAAACTCTCAATCGCCGGTTCAGGCAGGATTTCGAGTATGTAATTGATTAGTCTGACGATATCCAGGATGTTGATCGTGCCATCACCACCACTATGGTTGCCGCCGGCAAGATCGCCACTTCTGCCCACCTGTATGAATCCGGGTGTATGAATCCGGGGAAGGTGCTATGTGTCAGCACGGTAGCTTCCGTGGAAGAGACGAGGACATCGTTTACCTGTATGTGAACTCGTGCTGCAGGTGCAATCTGTTCATCGATCCTGTATACCAGCTCCAAAACCTGCGGGTCCCCCGGGCCTATATCCGATCCATTTATGCTGACAACGATTATGGTGGTAATTGCTGTTGATGGGTCTGTGCTATGGAACACAGACACGCCTTCATTCTCCAGATCATTGATGATGCCTTCCAATACAACAGGCTGTGGACCGGGAGTGAGAGGGGCATTGCTCTCTGAGAACTGGAGTTCAGGTAGAATGGTGAACTCGAGCCCACCGATAGGAATCCCCGAGGTTACCGTCAAGTTCACGGTGGCGAGATCACCTGGCCCTCCGAATGACTCGCTGAAATGGAGCTGTACATCGGTGGATGGAAGCGCTGACACCTTACGCACCGTCGAGTTGGACCATTCCGGAAAGTAGATATTACCTTCATTGTCCACATCTAATCCCATGGGGTCATCTATCGATGCCAAAGTAGCAGGTCCTCCGTCGCCGTCATAGCCGGGTGTTCCCGTCCCAGCGACCGTGGAGATGAAACCGTCCGTATTTACTCTTCGAACTCTATGATTGAAGGTGTCCGTGACGAAAACGTTGCCCAGGTGATCCACATCGAGCCCCGTAGGCCACCATAGAGAGAGGTAGGCTTGAGTGGCTGGACCATTATCTCCGGAGAAGCCAGCACTACCCGTTCCCGCGATGCGAACGAGTGTGCCATTGGTGGCTATCTTTCGAATGGTATGATTGGACTCCTCTGTGAAGTAGATGCCACCCTCAGTATCGGTAGCGAGTGCTGTGGGATATTCCATGAGAGCTTGGGTGGCTGGACCATCGTCCCCGCTGAATCCGGAAACGGTTGGGGTCCCGGCCACAGTTGTGATGACGCCGTTAGTATCGATTTTGCGAATGACGTGATTGCCATAGTCCGCAATAAAGAGACTACCGGATGAATCGAACGCCAACCCCGACGGATTATCCATCATAGCCAGTGTTGCCGGGCCGCCATCACCTGAATGTCCGACAATGCCGGTTCCGGCGACGGTAGTGATCGTTCCGAAGGCGTCCACCTTTCGTATGCGGTTATTGCCGCCGTCGGCTATGTATAGGTTTCCGGCGCCGTCATCCACGATGTCGGTGGGAGAGTTCAACTGAGCCAGTGTTGCCGGACCGTCGTCTCCGAGAAACCCGGCGCTGTAATCGCCGGCAAAGAGGGATATGGTGCCTTCCGGGCTGACGGTACGGATCACATCGTCGCTCCAATCGACGATGTATATTGTCGCGTCAGAGCCCACATGTACGTTTACCGGGCCGCTCAGCTGCGCCTGAGTCGCTGGGCCTCCGTCACCAGGGTAATCTTCCCCCACGCCCGCTATCGTATCGATAATCGGTACCGATTGTGCCCGTACTTCAGTGATAAACAGTACAAGTGACAAGGATATTGCGAATAAGGCGCTACGCATGTAGGTGAGATCCCGTGAATAAGTGATAGCTGTTACAGAACCGAAAACTGGTGTATGTGCAGTGACAGTTCCACATTGTGGCAGACGACATGCGGGTGGCCTGCCGTGGGACTGGCCATTGGGCACCTGCTCGTTAAACCTGAAAGCCCCATATCCATGATAGAACTGGGACTATAGCAATCTATACACAACCGTATCTGTCGACATGATGAACATCACACTGCTCATTTATGGCAACGACAGAAGACCGAATCCTATGTCTTGCATGCCGGACAATTCAATTGAAAATACGGCAACGACCATCCAAGCTTGAACGCCTGATGCGGTCGACGTCGTACATGACATTTGGATGGTATCATGCCAGATATTGCCCAACCAGTTAGCCAGCCTTGATTCAATTCTTTGGCCAGATCTCAGACTGTAGGTCCATGATCGGTAAAGACAGGGCGGATACAGCGTTCCGCGAATGCGAAAAGGGCAACGGCTATTATCACTGAAACAGCGATTGGAGCCATCAATTCAGCTGACCATATTGAGGCGGTATCCTCTATCGCACCCGCTCCCACGGCAGAGACAAGTTCGCCTACGACCACGCGGACATTCGCAGCAACGTATACCACAAGAAACACGGCCCAGAATTTCAGACAGAACGCCGTACAGGCCCGTTTCATGAGCGCAGCGCCAATGGCTTGGAATTGAACGGCCAGAATGAGTACCGTTGCCGCGCGTAAAATGCTCCCTTCGGTGCCTGCAAACACGATAACTTCAGGTATCGCAATCACGGCCATTAACGCCAATACGGTCCACAGTAGTAGGTCAGTGGTGTATGTGACTCCAATCGCTTTTCTTCCCTCGACCGGCTGTACCAGGTCTGAGATGAGCTCTCGTATCGTATGTGGTTTTTCGAGTGGAGGTGCAGAAGGATTAACTGTACTCGTGGACTGCTCT
>JABIQT010000395.1 GCA_018667995.1 Candidatus Latescibacterota bacterium | reverse complement strand
TCCCATACCCGCCGTAATGAATACCATGTCAAGATCTGCGAGATGTTCCTCAATTTCAGCGCGACTTTCCTCGGCGGCAAGGCGACCTGTGTCCGGGTCTGCCCCCGCACCCAAGCCTCTGGTGATCTCACGCCCCAGTTGGATTTTGTAGCGGGCATTCGACTCGGCGAGATCCTGGGCATCGGTATTCGCAACGATGAACTCGACACCTGGTACACCTTCTGCAATCATGTGATTAACAGCATTGCCACCGGCGCCACCTACGCCTACCACTTTCATCCTTGCGTACAAACTGGGATCGGTATCAAAACCAAAAGTTCCCATGAAGTATCCTCCCGTGTCGTGTTGTGTGGAAGACCACGATGTTCCTGCGGTCCCTTGTATCAAGAAAGGTCGTCGAACCACTGCCTCATACGACCCGCCATTCTGCCAAGCATACCATTCTGACTCTTACCACTCCATTCATTGCTCTCCTGCTGGGACATACCGTACCGGATCAAACCTATTCCTGTGGCGTGTAAAGGGGCTGTATCGGCGTCTACCAAACCGCTTACTTTCTGTGGCACACCTAATTGAGCCGGCATGCCAAAGACCTGTTCGGCCAGTTCGACGGTACCCGGCATTAAAGCCCCACCACCCGTTACTACAACACCCGCGCCAAGGAGATCATCGTATCCACTCTTCTTGATCTCCCGGTTCGCGAAAGAGAAGATCTCTTCCATGCGCGGCCCCACGATGGAGCTCAGTTGTTCGCTGGATATCTTACGGGTTGAACGCCCCCCCACAGCAGGCACTTCTATCAAAGCCTCCTGTTCAGATGCACCATTTACAGCGCTGCAATGCTGGCGTTTGATTTCCTCTGCTTGATCGAGCGGTGTCCGAAGTCCAATTGCTATATCGCTGGTGATATTGCGTCCTCCAAGAGGGATCACGGACGAATGCCGAATACTTCCCTCGAAGAACACGGCCAGGTCAGTAGTGCCTCCCCCCATATCCAGAAGAACAACCCCGAGTTCCTTTTCATCACTGGATAAGACGGAGTAACTGGAGGCGTACGAATCCAATACCATTTCGCCAAGCTCCAGTCCTGCCTGTTTGATACACTTAAACTGATTCTGTACCGAGGTGGTGGCTCCTGTTACAATATGCACCAGCACTTCAAGTCGTACTCCGTGCATGCCTTTAGGATCCGGAATTCCCCTCTGGTCATCTACGATGAACTCTTGCGGCAGCAGGTGAATTACCTGTCTATCCATGGGTATCTGAAGTGCCTTCGCCGCCTCAAATGCTCTCGCAATGTCTTTCGCGGCGATCCCAAGATCCCCGCGAGGAATTGCGATAGCTCCCCTACTGTTGACACTTTGAATGTGTTCACCGGCAATGCCCGCATAAACGGTACTTATCTCAACCCCGGCTGTGCGTTCTGCAGTCTCAGCGGCCTGGGCTATTGCTTGGATGGTCTTTTCCATATTTACGATAACACCACGCCGCAAACCATCCGAATGGGCGGTACCAATACCGAGTATATTGAGCTCATCACCGTCGCGCTCGCCAATGAGGACTGATACTTTCGTCGTGCCGATATCCAGTCCCGCAATGATTTCCTCAGCCAAATTAGACCTCACTTCGTTGCCATCGTCAAGATTATGTATCGGCCTCGATACTCGACACGATCGGTTGGATAATGACCTGATCCTTGAAACGCAAATCCACCGTCGGTGTTCTTATGCCGTCCTGATCCAGGCGAGTCATGATTTGCTCGAGTCTGGACAGTTTCTCAAATAGACCGCCAATTCCGATTCGTATCGCCATCGCATCACCCGTCGTGAACAACACCGGGTCGTCCCTCCTTGCCATGTGGATTTCGGAAATGCCGTCCAACAGATCCTGGGAGTATGCGCCCAGCTTTTCGACGATATAAATAGCCTGAATGGCAGAATACATCACGTCGTTATCCTCAATCGAACTGATCTCATCGCGACTCGTCAGCGATGTCTTGCCCACTTCACGACATCCGGTAATAATGGGCAAGTCAGGAAGCCGGGCCGATGTGGCAAGTGGGATCAAATTTGCCTCGTCGTCCAGTCCATAGAGACGCTCCAACTGAATATAGGCTATGGGCTGTTTCTCGCGAACGTGAATGGCTAATCGCGCTGGGTAATCGCGTCGAATAAATACGTCTGCGAGCCGCGGGTCGCGCATGAGTCTTGAAGCAGCCAGATGTAAGTCGGTCATGAAAATGTTCGACCCAGTTGAGAATCCGGATATCGTCACCAATTCGTCGGTATTGACAAGTTCATTGCCGTAAACGGTAATTTCCTGCACGACGAATTCCGGAGCAATGCCCATCCATTGGGTCAGCGCCCGGCCTCCACTGACCGCGTAGACGCCTGAGACTATTACCAGGGCTACTACTGCGACCAGCTGCAGCATTCGTGTACAGGTTGACTTCCAGTTTCGTTTCATATCGAACCCACTACGCGAACCTCAAGCTCCAACTCCACGCCAGTCTCCATCCGCACTTTCTCACGAATAGAATCGATGAGTGAGAGGGTGTCCTTGGAGGTAGCACCACCTCGGTTTACGATGAAGTTTCCGTGAAGGGGAGAAACCATGGCTCCTCCTACGGCAACTCCCTTGCATCCAGCGATATCAATGAGACGTCCAGCCGATTCTCCAGCTGGGTTTTTGAACATGCAGCCCGCGCTCTGGTCTGCCGATGGCTGTGTATTCTTGCGCTGCTCGGTGTACTCCTGTATTCTGCGCCTGATTATACTCGGATCGTCCTCAGTGAGGGACAAGGTGGCACCAGTTATCAACAGATCTGATGCCAATCCCGAGTGCCTGTAACGGAACGACAGGCTATCCCGCTGAAGTGTTTCGAGCATGCCTGCAGACGTCAGGACCTCCAGTTCATTGATCACGTCGCCCATTTCCCAGCCGTGCGCTCCCGCATTTCCCCGGACGGCACCACCCACAACACCGGGAATGCCGGTGGCCCATTCCATGCCTGTGAGGCCAGCCTCCGCACAATACGAGGCCACTCGAGCCAATCCGACGCCTGCCCCGACACGGACCTGAACACCTGAGTGACTGAGATGCCACAGCGTGTGGTCTACCGGTCGTGCCCCACGGATTTTGATTACGACTCCTCGGAATCCGTCATCGCTGAATAGTATATTGCTTCCGTTACCCAGAACGATCCATGGCGTCCCAACCTTGTTGATCCATGAGAGTATATCACGAAGTTGAGATACGGTCTCGGGGAGACAGAGCCAATCTGCCGGCCCGCCGACCTTGAATGTCGTATGAGTCGAGAGCGCCGCCTGCGGTAGCACGCTCCGCGGCCCGATGACCTGTCTCAATTCCTCGGCCATTTCTGCAGAAACTGTTGGGTTTGTATCAATCATTGATCCATCCACATGCTTCATATTCGTTTCAGTATCTCATCGGCTACATCGGTGATGTCGCCGGCCCCGATTGTTATGACCAGATCATTTGGCCGGAGCTGCTCGGAAACGCGATCAGCCAACTCCGTCTTATCATGTACGTAGGTCACTTCCTGATTGCCGTGCTTCCGCGTAGCCTCGGCCACGAGCTCTCCGGTCACGCCCTCGATAGGCTGTTCGCGTGACGCGTATACATCCGTCAACACAACAAGATCAGCCTGGCTGAGTGCCTGTCCAAAAGCATCCGCAAATTCCAATGTTCTTGAGTATAGATGTGGCTGAAACACGGCAACAACACGCCCGCTGGCACCGGTGACGCCCGCCAGCAACGCAGCGATCTCAGCAGGATGATGGGCATAATCATCGACCACTGTTATTCCGTGTTTCAAACCCTTTACCTCAAATCGCCTCTCCAAGCCTGTGAACCGGGACAGTGAGGACAGAATCTCGTCCGACGCTATCTCGAGATGATGCCCAGTAGCTACTGCGGCGAGGGCATCCAGAATGTGGTAGCGACCAGGTCGATCCATAGTGAGCCGACCAAACGAACGGCCCATTACGTGCACCTCACAACATGAGGATAACCGCTCTAGCACAATATCAGTGGCACGAACATCGGCAGCTGAATCTATTCCATAGGTAAGAACTCGACGGCGGATCCGAGGCAACAAGCGATGCACACCAGGGTCATCCAGACAGAGTACTACAGGTTGATAGCACGGAGTGGCATGGATAAATGCCAGGAACGCCTCATCAATGGAGTCTTGGTTACCGTAATATTCGAGATGATCAGCATCAATAGACGTTACGACGGCGATTTCCGGAGTCAATTCCAGAAATGAGCGACTATATTCGTCGGCCTCTACTGCCAAATAGGGGCCCCGGCCCATCCGTACGTTACTCCCCAATGCTGGAATTACGCCTCCTACAATCAGGGTCGGATCAAATCCACAATCCAGCAGCATGAGGCCAATCATAGTGGTAGTCGTTGATTTGCCGTGGGTTCCGGCGATCGCCACGGTCTTGCCCTGCCTGCAAAAGCCATCAAGCAAAT
>JABIQT010000398.1 GCA_018667995.1 Candidatus Latescibacterota bacterium | reverse complement strand
CTGTGATAGAAGCGTGACACCCAGGAATGTCTTAATCGATGCCATACTGCCTCAGTAGTTCCACAGTGCGCGATATGAAAGACCGTGGCCATCACCCCCGTACGGTAATATGTGTCTGCGGTTAGTTTGGATCTTCATCAGGTGGTATCGGTCCCATCTGGCGACCGCGCAATAGTAAGCCGGAAAATGGCTGGGGTGAGAATACCGACAGACCCTGTGGATACGGCTAAATAACGATTCTGTAACCTGATCCCATCACCAATGTCCTGAACTCTATGACTTTTTCATCTCAGAGCACAGCCACACCACGAGCGATCTTGATCGGCATTCTTCTTGCGATTGGGATCAACGTATTCGCGCTGGCCAGCACCTTCCACGTCGGCTATCGAAATCTTACTTTCTTCCACATCGACCTGGGACTGCTGATTCCTTTTCTGGTCGGGGTGTTTGGTCCTAACATCCTGCTGAAAGCGATGCGTCCGGCCTGGGCACTCAGATTTCCAGAGTTGCTCTTTGTTTTTTGCTTGGGCTGGATCGGGTACACGGTTCCAGCATGGGGCATGTCGAATTATCTCGTCAACATCATGGTCACCGCCCATTATTACGTCTCGCCGGAGAATCAATGGCGAACGCTGTTCTTTCCCTATCTACCAGATTGGCTCGTGATATCGGATAGCGCCGGAGCGTTGACGGGGTACTTTCAAGGTATCGGCGATCACGTTCCTATTCCCTGGAAGTCATGGGTGATACCCGTAATCTGGTGGTTGTCTTTATTTACGGGTCTGCTGTCCGTCGGCATCAGTCTGGTAGTCTTGCTTCGCCGCCAGTGGGTCGACCATGAACGTCTCTCCTATCCACTGGCGCAGGTCCCGGTCGCGCTCACAGAGACGCTTGAGGAAGACCGCGGAATCTGGCCGTCCATGATGCGCAGCCGCATGTTCATGATCGGTTTCGTGGTCTCGTTGCTGGTCATGCTATGGAATGTCGCTGGATACTGGACAGGTTGGAAGCCGTTTCCGATCGATGTCGCCAACGGCACGACCATTCAGATTGCAGAATCATTTCCCGGTCAGATTATCCGCATGAACGTGATCACGTTCGCTCTGTCTTTCTTTATGAACGTCGACATTCTGTTCAGCATCTGGTTCTTTCAGGTGTTTAAAACTATAGAGCAGGGCCTTCTGACGCGCGTCGGTATAAATGCAGGTTCAGGGACTGCCATACCTGGTGGATTGGTGGCCGTACAATTCATTGGAGGCATGATTGCCTTTGTGATCTGGGTACTGTGGACCGCCAGGAGACATTTTGGTGAGGTCTGGCGCCATATACGGGGTCATTCCACTTCTTTGAGAGACGAGGACGAGTTTCTGTCTTACCGAATTGCCGTTCTGCTAGGAATAGGAGGCCTGGTGTATGTCGTCTTCTGGTTGCACACCACAGGAATGTCATTTGCCGTGATTGCGGTCTTTCTGTCCTCAATCCTTCTGTTCTATCTGGCCGTGTGTAGAGTCGTCGCGGAGACGGGGCTTGTCGTTGTCGATCTTCCAGTCAATGTGCATCAGTTCACCATCGCCATGCTTGGATCGGGCTCTTTGTCGCCACAAAACCTGACATCACTGGGACTGGCCAACGCCTTTGCACGCAATTGGAAAACACTGCCCATGGTTGTACCATCCCATATAGCCCGCCTGAAGGCAGTCCTGCGTGTAGAAGGAAAAACGCTATTTCTCTGGTGTGCCGTATGCTTCATTCTCAGCCTGATCACGGCCCTGGCGTTCACGCTTTATTCTGGTTACCGCCTTGGTGGTGCGGCCAACTTCTATGAAACCATATACGGCGATGACCGGTTCTTCGGCCTGGTTGCGACCTGGATGTCGAACAGTACCATCATGAGCGGCGAGGAGTTAGTCTCTCTA
Organism: Candidatus Latescibacterota bacterium; assembly: GCA_018667995.1. Lineage (GTDB taxonomy): Bacteria > JAAXHH01 > JAAXHH01 > JAAXHH01 > JABIQT01 > JABIQT01. The sequence goes on along the minus strand of JABIQT010000398.1, from coordinate 141 downwards.
TTGACCGGAGCAGCGATAGTTATAGGTATTACTGTGGCACGATACACGTTCCCATGGTGGCCACTTTCGCCCATAGGTTTCGTGGTAGGTGCCGGCGGCACGGTACGTAGTGCATTCCTCCCGATTTTTCTGGTGTGGATG
>JABIQT010000433.1 GCA_018667995.1 Candidatus Latescibacterota bacterium | reverse complement strand
TACACAGCCATTTGGCGCTGGCGCTGCCGCCTGACCTGCATACGGAAACCAATATGCAGACCGCGAAGAAATGTCTGTCGGAAGTCGGTGGATTTCTCCACGACCAGGGATACCTGCGTAGCCACTTTGCCTTTCGGTTCGATGTGGAGATTGATCACCAAGGCAATCATATCTCTCAGGCTGATGTTGGTGTAGTAGGGCAATTGAAGGATGGTGGTACCGCCTACGCACTCTACGAGATGGGGTATCCCATTATCCTACCATCGGCCGTATATCTCTACCACACCATGGGAGAGGCACAGCATCACTCATCGCGGACCATCGAGGATCTGTTCGCAATGATGGGATATGACGCCCGCGAGACGGATGATTTTGATCCCATCGGGTACCCGTCGGATATGGTAGTCGAGCTATGGGAGATCAGGCGCATCTGATCTATGGGTCAAGGACTCTGGTGGGTATTGCTCTCGAATCCTTGTGGTGCAGTTGCTTTGACCATCTCAAATTGACTAAATGAGAATCGTGGTGGCGGGTCGTTTTCCAGTTTCCGAGGGTTTTTCTTGTAGCCATCAAACTAACCGACTGGTTCTGGGCGGTCCGGTTTGGCCTAGAATCCGGCTCGTATTCCCTGTCGGGCCGGGGGAGTGTCGCGTATCGCGGCGGTAAAATAGGGGAGGCGTTTACCACTCGGCTCCTGGCTGTTCACTGTTCTTCCGGGTTTAAGGTATACCTGCGATCTCAATCCTCACGGATTTAGGAAACGCTGTAGCCGCTTTCGCCTCCTACAAGATCAGAGAGATAACGCGACCACCAGTGTATCCCCCCAATCGTCTTCCATTCCTCTCTCAGAATCACCCGCAACGCCCACCTCCGAGCAGCATCGGTTTCAGTAATTGTCGCATCCGTCATCTTTGATCTGAGCAACACCATCAACCAGGTCAGTGCCGTGGAAATCGTCACAAAATCCTGTCAGCGAGAATTGGACCTGAATGGGCTGACGCTATCCATCAGTTTTGATTGCTGCAGAGAAGGTAACGAGAATTAGTGGATCCGTACCCGTGCTGGTCAGGCTGTACGGCACTCCGGGTGGAACGTGTACTGCACTTCCCTCCATAACGTCATATTGTTCGTTCTCTGATGCCACATAGCCACGCCCCGATACGAAATAATGGACCTCTTCCATATCCTTTGAGAGCATCTGCTGCTTAGCATCCGTGCCGGCCACGGAATGCCGCGATACGCCGTTCATTCGCTGGAGTACACCACCGTCTTCCACTGATCTGACCCCTTCCTTACAGAGCAGTGGCCAGGACGTCATGTGCTCCTTGTCACTCAGTACCTGGGCATCTCGCCAATTCTGAATGGCGGGGCTGCCGCCCTTAATTTCGGTCAGAGGACAGCTGACGATCAGATGTTCCATCCACTCATTACTCTCGTTGAAGGCTTGATGCGGCAGATTCACGGGGACATAGACGGCATCCCCTTCCCTGACCGTATGTTTCTCGTCGCCAAGAAGCATCTGCCCGCCTCCTCGCAGTACATAGTACATCTGCTCGATATTGGTGTGGTGGTGGTGGTCTGATTGCTGTCGGCCCTGCAGACCGTGTTTTACAAAGCTGTTCATCACCCTTAACCTGGCTATTTCAGCCGGATTTTCAGACTCCTCGGCCCGATAAAAGGGCCAGATGATTGCGGCTATGTGGCCCATGTAGGGTACCTGATCTCGCCAATTTCGTTCGATGATCATGTTGTTTTCCTTTCAGGCATCAATCAACGATGCCACCGGTTGCGCGCAGCAGGGATTCCTGAACCAGCAGTTCGTGGTCCAAGGTCCTGTCTGGCTCGCCAGTTTTCCGTATGGCGGCCAGAAACGAATTCAGCTCCAGATTATACATGTCCTGACGCCCTCTTATCTCTGGATTGATGATCTGTTCACCGGCACTGTACCCGCCACGAGCCTCCGTGAGTACGAGGCGTACGCATTCGCCGGGTTCAAATGGTTCGATGATGATAGCGCTTCCCTCGGTACCATATACTTCGAATCTACGTGCCGTGGGACCTGGTTCCATGGCAGCGATATCAACGAAGGCGATGGCGTGGTCGAATTCGAATACCCCCAACGTGTTGTCCATGAACTGAGGTACCATGCCCCCATCATTGTGGAAAAATGAGGTGACTTTTGTGGGTCTTCCGAGTAGCCAGACGACCTGGTCCAGCATGTGCCCGGCCAGGTCGTAGAAAATACCACCTTTATGCACGCTGATCACTTCCCGACCTTCTTTGGGTAACCCGGTCGACATATGAGCGCGAACTGAGAAGATACTCCCAAGAAGGCCTGATTTGGCCCAGTTGGCAATTTTCTGGAAACCATCGTGATAGCGGAACATATAGCCCATCTGGACCTGAAGATCCTGGTCCCGCGCCATCGATACAACCTTCTGCCATTGCGTCCAATTGTCGCCTGCAGGCTTGTCATACCAAGCGTGTTTTCCGCATGCCACGATCTGCTCAGTCTGATCAAGACTCTCGTCATTCCTTCCTTCAGAGGCAATGGCCACTATCGAAGCGTCGTCAAGCATCTCGCCCACTTCTTCAAACCAGTGGACATCGGAATAGGGCCCGTCCTGGCGGGACAAGAGCAGACGCCGTTCCGGATCGGGTTCATAGACCCCTGCTACCTCTACATCCTGGTGGTTGAGCATCGCATGTAGCTTTCCGGCGGCGTGCCCATGTCCGGTTCCAAACTGTGCCATTCGAAGATGAGACATCGGTTACTCCCGTTCGTTGGTGCGGTAAAATGTGCCTATGTGATGGCGCCGTGACGCCT
>JABIQT010000403.1 GCA_018667995.1 Candidatus Latescibacterota bacterium | reverse complement strand
GATTTCAACAGGCGATTGAAAGGTCTCAAACCAAACTGCCTCACCACGAGATCGTAGTGAGGCAGTAAAAGGAATTCCAGTCAACAAACATTTGTGATGCTACCGAACTGCGTAATCCGTCGTTCCCATCGCGTTATCAAGCGATGCTTCCGCTATCTTGTAATCGTAGAGCGCGGCGATGAGATCATTTCTGGCCTGGGTGAATCTGAGTTGCGCATCGATGACATCTAGCTGACGCCCCGTTCCTACCCTGTAGCGCGATTGCTCAACCTCAGACTCTCCTGAGCCGCCTCGATGGCATCCCTGCTTATGGCGATGATTTGATGCGCCGCATCCAATCCAGCAATCGATTGCTCAATGGCAAGAATAGTATTTCGCCGCTGCTGCTCCAGACCTTCCTCTGCTATATAGTAATCGGCGCGGGCCTGGCTGATTGCCCCGTACGTCCGGGTTCCGTTCAGGATGGACAGACTGAATGAAACACCATAGTTATAGCTCCAATTTTGCCCCAGGTTATTGAACAGACGATTTAGCTCTGAATTACTGCGGTTATAGTTGAAGAACGCAGTTACCGTCGGAAGCAATCCACCCGTGGCTACTTTCTTGCCTAACCTGGCCGTCCGTACTTGTGCTGACGAGCTCCGAATATCAGGGTTTCGATCCATCGCAGCGCTGATGGCAGCGTCAAGTCCCATAGGAGCAGGGAATGATGCGGTTTCCGGATCGATCATATCCACCACATCTACCGGTGCTGCGGCGGGCCTGCCCATACTGGTGTTCAACGCGGCTTTAGCCTGACGAATCGCTGACTCCTGAGTGATGAGAACGATTCGTGACCGCCCCCAATTTGCCCGGGCCGTCAAGACTGCGACCTTTGCCTCCGTGCCGAGTTTGTACATTGTCTCGGACTGTCGCAGCTGCTCGGAGCTAAGTTTAACCTGTTCTAGCTGGACCTCATGCGTACGTATGGCTTTTAGCAAATTGTAGTACTGTTGCTTTACGGTCATAGCAGTTCTGTTCTCGGTGGCGTCGGCGTTCAATTCTGTGGCCCGAGCATTCTGTTTTGCCTGTTTGATGATATTCCATGACGCCCCACCATTGTATATCATCTGATTCGCCGTTATACCAGCGGAGTAACTCGGGATAGCGAAACCTGGAGAACTCACCGTAGATCTCACAAATCCAATACTACCGTCGGGGCGGGTTTCCTGGACAGTCTGCTCTGACACCTGTTCCCCGCGAACAAATCGGCTCGTGTTGAACACGTTCGCCGATACCGTCGGAAGTACAGTCGACCAGGAGGAGAGTGCCACCCCTCCGGCACGTTCTGCCCTACGCTCTGCTATCAGGATATCCGAATTTTCACGTAGCGCGATACTGATGCACTCATCCAACGACAAGCGGCGTACACCTGACGCAGCCTGCTCCGCTTGCCCAGGGGAAGTCTGGGCGACCGAATCGGCTACCCCGGTGGATATGGCAGCCAGGCCAGCGCAGACAACGAGACAACTTAGACGAAATGGACTCTCACTGTTTTGAAACATGTTCAGTCTTCTCCTGTATGGGCCAAAATGTGAACTGAGCCTTTGGACCGATGAGCTCCCTGATTGGTTGTGCAACAAGTATGCCAAAGACATCTGTCCAATCCTCGGCCTAGAGAATGTCCTGTCCGCCATAGAGGTGTCCGATACCGTGCACTCGTTGTTGCAATAACGGACAGTCAGCGCATATGTCGAAGGTCACAGAAACCAAGACCTAATCCATCTTCAATCTCCGCACGCTATACTCAGATTGGAGCGGGATGACGCACCTACATCGTTAGACCGCACTCTATACTTTCAAAGCACGTTTGTTGCGTGGCTCTTTAGGGTTTCTCACGTTCAAACAGTCGAGAAACGTCCATGCCGAAGTAGCGAAGGCACATGATCAAAACCAGAGCTGCGCCACCTTCATCAAGATTTCCAACGAAGGGGACGTTGTCCGGAATGAGTTCAATGATGCCGACACCGATATTTAACAGGTAGAGTATCGCAATGATTCCAGCAACGATCACAGTCATATGTTTAAGCATCTGTAGTCTCCTGCTGTTGCCCAGACCTCGGACAGCATCTGGACGTCTGTCGGGTTAACTGCCCCAGCGCCAGAGGCGCGCCGCGGTGCCGCCCATAACTAGCCTTCGCTGCTCGACTGTCATGTCCAGGTGGTTTCGGAAGAGCTCAGCCATATTCTTCATGCTCGCGTTGGGACTGTACTGCTCTGCCGGATAGTTCGTACCAAACAGACATCGCTCGGCTCCAAATCCATTCATGAGTTCGGAAGCCATCCAATGTACGTCCTTAAAGGGATAGGCAGTTTCGCTGGCTAGCGGTAGGAAAGTGATCTTCGCATAGACATTAGGAAATCGTGCCAGATCCAGAGCCGGTTTGACCGTGTTCAGTTCGGGGCGGAGAGCACCCGAGACATAGCCGCAGTGATCGAGAACGAAACGCGTATCAGGGAATTCCTGCACACGCCTCCGCACCGAATCATACTCCTCAACGGTCGCATTGATATCAACAGTCAGATCCAGATCTGCAGCTTTCCGCCAAAGGGGCGTACTTACTGAGTCGTCCAAAGCTTGATGATAGAACAGGTGCCGTTGAATACGAAGACCACACGCGCCCTGCGCCACCAGGGAATCCAAAGCCCGTGGCGCCTCTTTCGATGCTGGATCAACAAGGACGCCGACTGCGAGCCACGATTCATTGCCCTTCAATTGATCCATCGCGTAGCTATTGTCCCAACCGTAGAACCCGGTAGTAATAGTAAGCGCCCTATCTATACCGGCTTCATCCAGACGCTGTTTCAGCAGCGTTGCTGATCCTTCAAGTACCGGCTGATAATCTGAATCTGGATTGGCCAGCGGATAGCGTGCCGTGTCCAGTGAGAACAAGTGAGTGTGTGCGTCTATGGTCATCATGGCTCCTCTTTCTCTCATTTATCTCCGAAGACAAAATTGCGGTCACACAGGACGTCTTCGGGCTTTTTGTACACATAGTCCGGAAAGAGATGGGACGCGTTGAGGGTATTCTCATGATTGGGCGCCGATAATCTGCCCAATACCCAGATAGTGTAGTTTATTCCTGCCCGCTCACGGTCCGGCTCAGCACCACCTTTAGCCGAAACCAGCTTAGGGTCGGCATGCTCCTTCTGGTAGATAATGTCCTCGGTCGTCACATGCTCATACTCAAACCCATAGTCTGGCCAGCAATCACGGAGGATTTCTACGACTTCAGTCTGCGTCACCACGTTACCGTGAATTTGTACGGCTTTGTTGACGGTCCTCGAATCCACCACCGATCGCGCAGAGATCTCCGCAATGTCACTGATGTCGTGTGTGGCAAATTGAATACTGAGATCACCGAATGTGGTGATCCGGTCGAACAGACGCAGGTTAGGAAGAAAATAGTCGAAGAACCCACCTGTGAACATCAGAGTGTAATTCATTCCCGATGCGATCACACGCTCCTGGGTCTTCTTTTTCACATCGAACAACGTACCACATCCGTACTCCAGCGCCAGTGTGTGCGTGCCGAACTCGTCGGGCACAAATCTGGTGACGCCAGCCGCAGCTGCAGCGTCTATAATGTGGCCGCCCACCTCCCCGGCAATCGCTGTATTCATACGCGTAGCGACTACCACCGTATCGTGGCCCTGGAAGATCTCAATCATGGCATCAGTGTCCGTGTAATCCTCACAGAATGCGAGTGAAACACCGGCATCCGTTAGTAGATCAAGCTTCCGGCCGTTCTGCGCGGTCCGTATTCTTGAGATGGCGGTTACGTCATGACCCGCATTCGTCAGACTCTGGGCGAGCGGAAATCCAACCTGCCCCGTCGCACCGACTACGGCAATTCTCACGGAGTCCTCTGGCATCTTCATTTGGTCCTTTCTTTTTCGGCGTTGGGATATAATGGTGAATCAGTTTCAGCTCCTGAGCAGCTGTACGTTTACAATTCCTAAGCGACTGGTTAAGCAAAGACTGAACCAGGTGTGCGAACCGATCGCCCACTCTATACCCATCTGATATCCATTTCCAGTTTCAGCTCATTGTGACCAAGGCGACGGGATAGGTTGGCGGAACAGTGGTTATCGAAGGTCGAGAAATTACCTTCTCATAGTAATCCTGATTCATTCTTCAAGCGGTATGTTTGGGACTGCTACCGCAAGGTCTAAGTGGCCGAAGATGCAGCAATGTAAATTGGTACGTCAGAGAACGTAGTATTCATTTGGACCTCACGTTTGTCCAGTTCGTTACAGAAAACTTCAACATCGGCGATACTTCATTTAATTTGAGATTCAGGTTGACAGACCGACATATTTCCATATTATTGGAATTATGAAAACAATAGACTCGGAGCTCGAACTCGCGCCAATTCAAGCAGAACCGGAACACACTGAGGCCTTCAAAGCGCTCGGTCATCTGACGCGCCTGAATATCTTCTTCTATCTCGTG
>JABIQT010000449.1 GCA_018667995.1 Candidatus Latescibacterota bacterium | reverse complement strand
CGTATGAAAGCGACGCATTTCAAAACCGAATCGTGGGTTGGTTCAGCTTGGTTGCCGGCGCCGGTACAGGAGTAATCATGGGGCTCTGGTCGTTTGACGGCCCCCTCCCGGTCCCGTCATGGCTCGGCGAATACGGGGATACCTCTCGCAGGCTTGCGCGTCTGGGTCATATCGCATGCTTCGGTCTCGGAATTCTGAATATCCTCATCGCACAGGAATTGCCGCGATTATCGCTCGCAAACCGAACCAGGAAAATCGCCGCGAATGCCATGAATTTAGGTAACATCTTCCTGCCGTTGACGCTCTTTGCCGCGGCAGCCTACCACCCCGTGAAATACTTTATGTCGCTGCCCGCGTCGGCTGTATCACTGGCGCTGGTCATCACGGCTTACGGCGTCTACCACAATCAGGAAGGAGTCGACAATGTCGGTCCATGATATTCTGTCACGCATTCGCCCGTCGAGAAAAGAGTACATACCTGTATTAACTTTAGAAGATGAGTTGCGCGCCCTGTTTGACGAATTGTCCTCGTGGGACGTATCGGGGATCGGCCTCGATGATGACCTCGTACTGGATTTCGGTCTCGACAGCCTGTCTTGCCTTGAATTATTGGCCGAAGTCGAGAAGCGTTTCGACGTACGTTTTCCGGATGAGCATCTGGGGCAATTTCGTACGCTTCGAGAGATTCTGAAGGTCATCCGGATCGAAGAAAGGAGTGACCAACTATGAAGATCTGTCTTGTTGCTATGAGCGGGGTACGTGTGCGCACGCCGGAACTAGCGGAGCTGGGTGTTACTCTTCCGCAATTCGTAAACCGGGGGAAGGTGGTCGCCTCGCTGCCCAGTCTGGGCCTGCTTACGGTGGCCGCCCTTACCCCCGATGATATTGATGTCACATATCGTGAGGTGTCCGAACTGGATCAGAATGAAGAGCTCGAAGCTTTTGACCTGGTTGGGATCTCATCCTATTCGGCGCAAATCGATGAAGCGTATGCCCTGGCCGATCGCTACCGTGCCCTGGGCATTCCCGTTGTACTCGGCGGTCTGCATGTCAGCATGATGCCCCATGAGGCCGCCAAACATGCGGATAGTGTGGTACGCTACGGCGCTGAAGAAGCATGGCCCCGGTTAATCGAGGATTTTCGGCAGGGACGGATGAAGCCGCTTTACGAAGGACTGCGGTCGGGTGTCTTTGAGGCGCCTCACTACGTGAAACCGCGATTTGATCTTCTACGCGGCAGATCCTACAACCGTATTACCGTGCAGACGTCACGAGGCTGCCCACGGAAATGCGAATTTTGTGCGGCGAGCATACGGATCACCTCGACATTTCAACAGAAACCAGTCGACAGAGTCGTGGATGAGATCCGCTCCGCAATCGACGTCACCCACCATCCCTTTTTCGAATTGGCGGACGACAACACATTTGTCAACAAGAGGTGGGGCAAAGAGTTTCTTAAAGCCATCATTCCGCTTGAGATCAGCTGGTTCACGGAAACCGATATCTCGATCGCCGATGACGATGAACTTCTTGATCTGCTCGCGGAAAGCGGATGCAGGCAAATTCTCATCGGCATGGAGAGTCCGGACGGCGATGATCTGGTCGGACTCGATCCGAGAGACTGGAAACGAAAACACAGCGATCAGTATGTTCAGGCAATCGAGAAAATACAGTCACGGGGTATTACGGTGAACGGTTGCTTCATCCTGGGTCTCGAAAATCATACCACCGAGGTATTTCCGCGCATGAAGGAATTCATAGATCATTCAGGCCTCCTGGAAGTCCAGATCACGGTCCTGACCCCGTTCCCCGGCACTCCACTCTATCATCGCATGCACCGTGAAGGATCTCTTCTCCGGGAGCGATACTGGGATCGGTGTACACTATTCGACGTGAATTTTCAGCCAAAGAACATGACGGTGGAGGAGCTCGAAGAAGGGATGCGGTACCTCTTCAGCGAAGTATACAATGAACGGGAATATACCCGACGAAAGCGGCAGTACATGGAGATCGTCAAACAGCGTCATGGTGCGAGCGTAATGTGAAAATCAAATATCTTCCTCGAATGTTTAGCAAAGACTGCACGGATAGCGGTATTCATGGCACTTCTGGCTCTCGCACTTGTGGTGATGGCAGGGATTATGGGCGCTTGACGATTCTATTTGGAGACAGAGGTAGCGCCCTCCGTGATGGTCTCATTCGAGTTTGTAGGGGACGCGGGTTCAGATCTCCCCGGTCCGATTATTGTGAAAAAGG
>JABIQT010000848.1 GCA_018667995.1 Candidatus Latescibacterota bacterium | reverse complement strand
CTTGTCTTCCAATTTGTCTTCTTCAATAGAAAGCGCAATGCGATCGGGCGAAAACCAATCGGGTTGCTCACCGTAGTATTCACTGTCTTCATAAGACTCGGTACTCACAGACTGTCCCACAACTTCTCTGAGCTTGGCAATTAACTCATTCAGTGGCACACCGCCAACAGAAGAAATATGCTTGATGGTGGCGATCTTGGCGACCGTTTTTCTCAAAATGGGATTCTTCAATTTCTTGAACGGTTCCGCAATGCCAATCAAAACATCCTCTAATTCTGGATAAGCCTCTAACAGCACATGAACCGTGACCGATGGTGTAATCTCAATACCCTTTTGTGACATGATCTTTCCTCGTTTATGGGAGTGACTCACAAAGCTACTTCTTATCACGTATCTCATTTGCACTATAGCCAATAAATCTAAAAAAAAATTGAACCATATCTTCAAGCGCCATCACAATCTTATGCATAAAAATACTGTTCTATGCATATCATGTCCATCGCGTTTTTCAAAAAAGCACAGTCAAGGACAATAACGAAAGCCACCCGATTCTCAACAATGAGAACCGGGCGGTTGTGCAAATGATTCAATTACCTTCTCCTACTCGATGTAAGCGTTCCTCATTACAGGATGTCGTCATTGCCCAATGCCGAGCACGAGGTTGCGGGTGCCGGCCTCGACCGCCCACGCGTTGCCGTACTGGTCAACTGAGATCTCGTAAGCCTGGCCGTTCGTCCGCTGCCAATCGTTGACCGCGGCGCTCCATCGATGCACGCTGTTGTCCTGCCCGACGGCCCAGAGAGAGGGACCGCCCACGCCGATGTCCTTGGCGCGCAGACTGCGGACCACCTCGACCCATTCAATGTGGCTGCCGTCCCGCGTACCGATATAGTGCCAGATCGTGCCATCGCCCTTCACAACGTAGGCCTGACCGTTGGTGGCCACATCCACGCGCGTGGCGTCCTGCAGCTGCGCGTTGATCCAATTGCCTTCGACACTGGGGTTGTATAGCCAGACCGAGCCTATCGGGTTGGCACCGATGATCCAGACGCTACCGCTGCCGTCGGCCCCCACACCGATGTCGAGGGCACCGCCGGTCTGAATATCTTGCCACCCGCTGCCGTTCCAGACTATGATGGAGTTGTCCTGCATCACCACCCAGGCATTGCCCTGCGGATCGACGTCGATGTTACGGGCCCCGTCCAACCCCATGTCGTCCCAAATGCCCGGTCCGTTGGAGCGGTAGACACGGCCGCCTTCGCTGATCCACCTCGTGTTCTCGTGGCCCACACCGATGTCGTTAGCTATATGGGATTGATCCGACCAGTCGGTATGGAAGTCGACCTCTGTAATCTGGAAGTCTGTCACCTGAGCGTTAAAACCGTGGGCTGCCGCTCCATCGTGACCCAGTACCACCGTACCGATCATACCCGAGGGTACCGGATCGGGAGAATACGTGAACACGCGCTCACCATTTTCGTAGACGCTGGTGTGGGTGCTCTCGTGATCGTAGGTGACCCGCAATCTAAAGGGGGTACCGAATGTCCACGTGCCTCTGAAGGATTCATCACTGAAGTTCACACCATCTCCGACAGCGATATACCACCCCCCTTCATCGAGGGCCTGCAGTCGAAGCGGCGCCTGGTTGCTGTGCTCGGGATACCCGATTTCGAAAATCCTGCCCCAGGATGCCGACGCGTTGATGGTAACATCGGCCTCGATGGCGAAGGTTGCCGGCAGCGTAGACGGTCCGAGTGTTTCGAAGGTCGACGGGAAACCGTATTGGAGACCGACGTAGGTGACGGTGCTTCCAGGAGCCAAAGGCTCGCCGCCTGCCGGTGAGGTCGATTCGATTGTGTCGAAGAGGTTGGTGTCCGTTGTGTAGGCCGTGCTTGACCGAGACGCCACATAACCCGCGTTCTCGAGTGCCAAAACCGCGTCGGCCGTCGTCATCCCGACGACGCTCGGCACGGGCGGATGGCTTGCGGGCGGCGGAGATGAGGAGGGTGCATTCCAACTCAGCGTCCCCTTATAGATCGTGCCATCTTCCGCAAGGACATGCGGACCTCCCCGGCCGTCGACGGAGATCGCCACGCCACCGATATCGGGTATCTGAATCCAGTTGAGATTGTCCTCGTTCCAGCGGTAGATCCCATACCCTCCGTTCACAGGGGTCGTGCCAACGACCCAGACTTCGCCCTTCTCCCCGCAACCGATGTCCTTGGCCACCCCGGGGAGCAGGCCCCAGCCACCCGTGAGATGCCGGTAGATCTGGCCGTGCTGGTTGACGACCCAGGGGTTGCCGTGTAGATCGACGTCGATGCGCTTGGCTCCCCCGGGCACGGAGATCGGTGTATCCCATGTTAGGGGCAGGGTGAATTTGAGACGCTGGATGTCATAGGGCGGATTACTGCCTGCGATCCAAGTATTGCCCCATCCGTGGCCAACGTCCTGGGCGAGTATCCCCCCGGTGGGGGCGTCGTTCCAGACACTGTTAAGTACGTATCGGGTATTGCCTGCTTGGTTCACGGCCCAGATAGAAGTAGGGCTGGTGTCGATTCGGGTGTATCCCCCTCCTTTATTCTGCCAACCTTCCATAAACCTTCTGTATGCCAAGTCCGAGTGTTTACCGATAGTCCAGATCGTGCCGCCTGCTCCGATGTCAGACGCCTGGCCAGATATGACCTCGAACGAGACGTCGGGGCCGGGTGGGGGGGGCGGGGGCGGATAACCACTCGGATGAATCATCTTCGCGTAATGCACGGCAGAGCCGGGCGGCAAAGCGGTCCCTGCATCCAGTTGGCCTCCCGAG
>JABIQT010000796.1 GCA_018667995.1 Candidatus Latescibacterota bacterium | reverse complement strand
TGAGCATCGATTTGGAGCAACATCCCATCCCTGTCTATCTCGTTCGCGGTCAGGCGGCCGAGGATCGCTATGTGGACATCCGGCCCCTGGCAATCTGACAACCCACCACACTTTGCCCAATTCTTGATCTGCGGCTGCGAAGGGGCTATGCTAACGGATTGTACAGTGTCATTCCCAATGTTAGGGCGTTGAGCCGGCCTCAGTTTGCGTCAGCTGTATCAGGTTGCTACAAGTATCATCGTATAATGCCAATGTCACCGTTCCCATTCAGCCAGTCAACCCTACTCCCTTCCACTGGCTATCCAGGTGTAGACCTTCGAATGTTGGATACTTGGACATGTAGATGGGACATCCTCACCGGCTTACTCTGGTTAGAAATCAGGCGTTTTACGTTCGGACGGGCAAACAGAACAAGATGACGTAGAATATCCTAGCGCAAACGGTGCTTCTCATAGTTAGTCCGTAAGGTGGTATCCATGTACCACAATCCAGGAAGGTTTGAAGATGGACGATTCCTCAGCACAGCCCATTCATGTCGTCGTCAGTGGTATTCCGCGAGGGTATCACTTTCCGCGGTCTGACGGCAACTGGCTACAGAAACACCATATACAGCAGATCACGGACCAATCTCCACGCATCCATCTCCGGGAGATTCCGGCCCACGAAATAGAGTCAGCCGATCTGAGCGATGTGGAAGTGGTGCTCGCCGAGGGAGGCAATCGCATTCACTATGCCGGAGAGTTGGACTGGGAGGACTACCAGCACCTGTTTACGCCCTCCCTGAGGTGGGTCCAGCTGTGCAGCACGGGATTCAGCGATAACATCACGCCGGAGGTCATGGAGCGGCGAGTGACGCTGACCAACGCGCCGGGGCTCCATACGCTTCCCATTGCCGAGAGCGTCCTTGCCGCCATGCTTGCTCATGTTAAGAACTTCAAACAGCGCAGGGCAGATCAGCAGGGCCATCACTGGGCGCAGCTCAAGAATGATGAGCTTATGGATCGCACAGTACTCATAATGGGACTTGGAAGTATTGGGGCGCAGGTTGCCCGATTGTGTAAAGCATTCGGTATGCGTGTTATCGGGACGAAACGACGGATAGAACGGGTTCCCAATGTGGATGATGTTTTTCAGCTTAACGAACTGAAGAACCATCTGCCTCAAGCAGATTTTGTCGTCATCGCTGTTCCTCTCACTCCCGAAACCGAGGACCTACTTGATGGAAACTGTTTTGACGCGATGAAGAGCAGTACCTATCTGGTCAATGTGGGGCGGGGTAAGGTGGTTGACGAGGCCGCGATGATAAGAGCACTGAAGACAGGGCAGATCGCTGGCGCCTATCTCGACGCTCTGTGTGAGGAGCCGTTATCGACCGACCACCCGCTTTGGGATTTGGAAAACGTCTTTCTGGTGCCCCATGATAGCCATTCGTCGCCTCGAATCGGTGATCGAATGGTGGATCTCTTCTGCGAAAACCTGGCCCGATATGTGGCCGGTCAGCCCGTGCACAGTATATGCGACCCGAGCCGTGGGTATTGAGCATTCGGGAGGTCCCTCGAATTCTCGTAAATCTGGAATGTCATCGTTTACCGGAGCCCGTAGACTAGGGTTGAGGGATTATCAGCGTCTGTCGGTTGCTGGTGCATAGATACAAGTCTCTCGCTTGAATACCCCTCTGTGGGGAGCCCTATCTGCCCTCTCTCATATGGGATTGAAATTGGATGTGACAACTCCATTTGGCCAATCCGAGAAGGACAGCATGTCCGCGTTGCAGTCATATGTTCTATCGGGTCGGATATCGTCTAAGCTTTATTTGGAGATTCAATATGGCCAATCATCCTATATTTTATCCGATATTCCATGGCGAAACGGAGCGTGTGAAGGCGATGTTGGATGCCTCCCCGGAGGTTGTCTCGGTCCGAGATGCCAAGGGCCTGACGCCTCTACATGTGGCGGCGAGTCGCGGAAAAGACCAGGTCGTCCAGCTATTGCTCGAACATGGCGCAGACATCAACGGTCCAAGCCCGGACGCAGCGTGGACACCACTGGTGTTTGCGTCCTACAGGGGACACATCGGTGCCGTCATGGTGCTGCTTGAGCATGGCGACGATCCATCGGAGAAACAGGGGAATCCGATCCACTACGCCGGGCAACGAGGCCACAAAGAGATCTGTAAATTGCTGGTGGCGCACGGAGCTGTGGATGATATTCTGGATTCCGATGATTCGGATGTGCTCGATCTGTTTCGGTCTTCCTACAGCTACGATTCGGATGCGGTCACGTCCATTTTGTCCAGGCGACCCGAACTCGTAAATGTAAAAGACCGTCATGGACGAACGCCTCTACATGGAGTCTGTACAAACGGCGACATGAAGTGTGTCCGCTTTCTAATGGAGTGCGGAGCAAGAGCAGACGAAGAGGACCGATTCGGTCAGACCGCTCTTGACCGTGCTGTGGCGCATAGAAAGAAGGCCATAGTCAAGTTGCTTGAACAGTACGAGTAGACGTCCTGAGAGGTTTACGCTACACCGTGGACGACACCGGCGAATCGCTGGCAATCAAGGGATAGGTATGAGAAAGACAGTTCCGTTTTCTTAGTCGCATGCTATCTTGTATCGCAAGTGGTGCCTTTGCCTCTACATGTGATTCATGTGGTAAACCGAGCGTACACGCGCTGGACCGATTAAGTCCGATCACATTAACGGACGGCTTCCAAATGACACTTGCTGCCGTGCTCACGTGTAGCGCAACCGAAGGATTCCATAACCCAAAAGTATGGTGAACTCATGAGTAGAAACTCAAAAACACATGTTGAATTGCTCAATAGTGACCAGATAGCAAAGTTCAAACGGGACGGATATCTGGTGCTACCCGGAATCCTGGATCCCGATCTATGCCGTCAGGCACGGGATGAGATGTGGGAGACTATCTCGAAGCATCTGCCCAGGATGAAGCGGGACGATCCGTCAACCTGGACGCCGATCACTGAAGAAGAGAGTGCTCGCCTCAAAGCGGCCAGGCCGGACGCAGGCGGCGATCCGTATTTCAGTGGCGGCGCTCACCGTTTCGTTGTGCGCAACGGTGCGGAGGAACTGCTCCTGAATCTTGCGCCTCGGGCTATCTGGCCGGTTGCAGAGCAATTGCTTGGCGCGGGTACGGTCGTGTGGCCGGCAGGTTTAGATGAGATTGAAATGGCCACCGGAGAATCCTTCATGAGTGATGACGCGGTGAACGGTCTCGTCTCACACGTGGGGCACGATATGGGGTGGCCGGAGAAAGGCACCTTCGAGACGGAGCCTGCCCTCCGCCTTCCCAAGACGGGGCCAGTCTGGATCAATGGTCAGGGTTCTCGTGGACTCTATTGTACCCTACCCAACAGCCCGGATCCCGGACCGGACTACAATAGCGCCCACTCGGATGGCGCCTGCTATGGTAGATATCGACTTCAGATAGCTGCCTATATAGATGACGTACCCCAGAATTGTGGTGGCTTCACGGTCTGGCCCGGAAGCCATACCAGGGTTTGGGAGGAACAGTGGGAGGCTTTCAAAGAAGGCGAAAAACACACCGACAAACATCTCTCAGTGCGAAAGGCCGGAGGCTATACGGACCCGGTGATCGGCCGAATCAAATCCGACACAGCCCCTGTTGAATGCCATGGTCCCGCTGGGACAGTCGTTCTCTGGCATACCAAGATCTTTCATGTGGTGGGACAGAATACCTCGAGCGACGTCATACGTCAGGCGACTATTTACGGATACCTCAAGACCGCCGAATCCCTCTCCGATGAGATGGCGATGGATAATGCGGGCGGGGACATCTGGCGTGATTGGTCGCATGAGGTACAGCGCCAGTCCTATCATTAAGTAGTTGTTCCGAGGCTTTTCCGAGTTTCCGGATCAGCTTGATGGACTCGTCCACCTTATGCGGGAGCTCTTCTCCCTGCCCGGCCTGTCGCTCGTTGAGTCGCATTTGATGTCGCTTCTGAATCACATGGCCACAATGGCGAATGATTCCGGTCCTATCGAACCCATTCCAGCCGATATGGCGGGACCTGTTTCTTTGTTCTAACCACAAACCTCACGGGAAGTGCACCAAACCTACCCGGCGTATCGACCGAATGGCCAAATCCATTGAAATTATGCCGGCACCAAAGAACCCGGCCACAGACTTGGAATTCAGATGAGGACCGGAATCAGCACGCTTGCTTCGCATTCTGGACAATAGCACACGACAGCTGACAGACACACACTCCGACTGTGTTCCTCTGTATTTACCGATTCATCCTTGAGTTACAGACGTGATGCATGCATACTGAGTGAGTAGCCGTCCTGTGGAAACATCGAGTCTCTATTGTGCTTTAAAGACTGGCATAAACCTATGTCCGTATCGTGAACATTTTCTTAGTCTATACTCATTTCTTATAGTTTTGTCCCGCGAGAGTCTATTGCTCGCGGATTTCAAGTAGAAGGGCCATCTAAATGAAGATCAGTAGCCTATCTGTCTGTTCATTCATCGTATTTGTCGTGATAACAGGGTGCGGAAGTGCCAGCGAGAAGCCACCGATATCTGTGCCTACACCTCAGTTGCCTGAGGATTGGCAGGTGGTGGAGACCTTCTCTGCGAACCAGTCTACCCTCAGTAAGTTTTCCGAACAGATGAATGCGGAACTACTTGGGGTACGCAATACGACGTTCGTGGTTGACAGTCTCCAGATCAAGGTCAATACCCTTGTGGCTGCAAATGCAGCCGATGCGGACAGTGCCATGGCATTCTTGCTGGGCATGAAATCACAAGATGCCATCTACCGAACAGGTACAACGATCTACGAATTCGTCGGTGCCAGTGGGACGGATTCTTTGGTCACAGCCGGGAAGCAGCGTCTTCAGAATCCCAGTAGTGATGCGGTTCCTCGATCCACTCCCAAATAGGCTTCATATCCCGGTAACCGGAACCGCACACTTTCTCCGTCGGTTATTCAGGCTCCGTGCCGGGATGGTCTTGACTGTCCGGTGGGCCATGATCTGCATCTACCGGGGTGTAGAGAAGCATTTAATACCTTTCGGGCCGCACCCATCGCTACTACTCGATCTCTAACTGCACTAGCTGGTCCTCACATGTCTGATCACCAGAACTGGGGCCCTCAGCTGGCGGAGCTCGTACTGTCTCTGTATGCAGCGCATTCGCATACGTGTGCTGAGTTCGTGATAGATTCTATCGAGAGTACTTTGGTCACAATGGAGCGGCCAGGACTGTGCGAATGGAGTGATCGGATAATTTGCTTCCCTGCTGCGGATTTGGAAGTTGGATCGCGAAATCGATTTCGGATGGTGTCTCGCTGAGGCTTATTGGGGGCGAGGCATCGGCCCCGGAAAGCACAAACCGTGATGGCCTCCGGATTGGCGCCTTGCGTGTACCCTCAGATTTCGAGCGGAACATGGACCGGTTTAGGCAAGTGCGCTATCGATGCCTTGAAACGGTTCGCTATCCTCGAAATCCCCGCCGGATTAATCAAAACAACTGATCAGAAACCATACTATGGCATCAACGAAACAAACGTATCCTCGGTCGCGCGAGCAGACCAGCGAACCCATAGACGCCAAAGGACTCCTCCCCATACTGCGTCAGCACTGGGGACATGAGGTCCTGGACATTCGTCAGGCGCAATCCCGGCGTGTGCACTTTGTGCAATGGCCTCACTGCCGAGTAGTCGTACGGACAAATCCAGGATGGGACGGTCCTACCGATCCCTCGGTAATCGTTAACTATGTGCACCATATGTCGCAACAGGGGGCACCAGCTCCATCGATCGAATTGACCTCAGACGGCAGCCTCAGTCTTTCCCTCGGAGACCAAATTATCTCTGTAGAGTCCTTCATACCTGGCCGCACGGCCGATTTGGAGCCGGTACCGGGTTTTGACAGTCTCGGCGATGGCCTTGCCGCGCTTCATCGTACCGGCAGATCTTTCACGGGGAAGCCTCTCGAACTGAGGCCCGCCGGTGAGTACATAAAACTGCTTTTAGGCCG
>JABIQT010000871.1 GCA_018667995.1 Candidatus Latescibacterota bacterium | reverse complement strand
TGGTCAGCATACTGTTAATCCCCGTTGGGCTGTATGCGACTACGGCCTGGATTGCAAGATTGGGAGTGAGAAAGCGATCACTTTCGTTGAAACAGGTATTTGTGACTTTTGCCTATCCGTTTCTTCCGGTGGCGCTGTTCTACCATATGGCACATAACGCAGAACACTTCTTCATGGAGGGACAGAAACTCATCGCCCTTGCCTCAGACCCATTCGGTTGGGGTTGGAACCTTCTGGGCACGGCCGAGACAGTCTCTGCCTCTGTATTGCATCTCTCGACAATCTGGTGGATACAAGCAGCACTGATTATCATCGGCCAGGCCGCCGGCATAGCCATTTTGATCTCGATTACGCGACGTCTCTTCCCACGGTGGCAAGACGCCATCCCGGTTCAGGTGCCGTTTCTCCTCTTAATTCTTACCTGCTCCTTTCTGAATGTCTGGCTCACATCACAGCCGATGATGATGCGAACAGGAATGTAAAAGGAATGACCATATGAGGTATTCACCACCCCCGACAATCGGATGGCTGTCCACTATTACCATAGCAATAACGGTAGTGGCACTCCTGCCTGATCTCACGTTCGCCCACCGGACGCAGGGCCCCCTGCAAGGTTTCAGGGATCAGTTTTCCGGTACGCCAGCCATCGAGAAGACTATCGTAGCGGGGATTTATGATCTCTATTTCTGTGCATTTGATATGGGGCACGAGGTGCACATTATTACCTATGCGAAGAACAGCCGGACGGGTGATCTGTACCAGGACATGGTCAGACTGGAAGTGCACGGCCCCGATGGAACAAGCCTGACAGTGTATCGAGACCATGCGACGCAGGTTCTCGACGAGCCGGTTCGATGGGAATATGATCAGATAGGCGTATACGACATCAAGGTGGCGCTCGCCCCCGTCAAATTGGGTGGCCTCAATCCTGCGGCAGCCAGTTTCTCCATGCCCCTCAATCGTGAAGGACCCACCTCAACCGTGCTCGTGATTGCCAGCAGTATCATCGTGGTGACACTGATCAGCGTCGTCGTGCTGAAAAAGAAACGAGCGTCGAACAGCCAGGCCTCATAATTGAAAATGGCGTTCGAGAGGAGTTGTGAAGTGACAGATACAGCAGATGTGGTGATTATTGGCGGAGGCGTCAACGGTTCCAGCATCGCCTACCACCTCGCAAAGAGAGGATTTGGGAAGATCGTTCTGGTCGAGAAGAATGCCCTCGCCAGTGGGTCTACCGGAAAATCAGCAGGCATCGTTAGACAGCACTATAGCAATCCTGTTATCATTCAGATGGTGATGGAGAGTCGCAAGTTTTTCGAAGGCATTGCGGAGGAACTTGGCGGATATCCGGGATTCGTTCAGAATGTATTCCTTCTGCTGGTGGCAGAACAGGAGAAGGAGGCCCTGAAGGCAAACGTGGCCGCTCAGCGGGACTTAGGCCTTGAAGTCGACCTGGTGCCTCCAGATGAACTTTCGAGGTTCTTTCCTGGCATAAACACGGAAGGCGTGGCTCTGGCCTCCTATGAAGACACCTCCGGATATGCCGACCCCCACGGCACGTCGGTGGCCTTTGCCGAAAAAGCCAAGCAACTGGGAGTGGACTTGCAGTTGGGTTGTCAAGTTCTCCGTCTCCTCGTCAAGAACGATGCGATCTATGGTGTTGAGACCGACCGCGGCGTGATTGAGACTCAGATTATTGTTAACGCGGCAGGACCATGGGGCAAGGAACTGGTACGTCCCGTTGGGATCGAGTTGCCGTTGATACCAAGGCGCCTTCAAGAAACTGTGGTAAAGTCTGGTGACTATGGGACGCACAATCCTACCGTAATTGACTTGCATCAGCTCGTATACTTTAAACCGGAGCCCGGCGGCCTAATTCTCGTTGGCGGTGGCATAACCGATGACACAAATCCGGTCAACCCCGATCAATACAAAGAGCAGGCCGACTTTGAGACGATAGCCGATGTAACTGAGCGCTTGGCCTTTCGAATGCCGGATTTGGCAGAGGCCTCGTTCATAAGAGGCTGGGCCGGCGTTATCACGGTCACACCAGATTTTCATCCTATACTTGGAAAAGCGCCGGAACTCGATGGTCTCATTCATGCCATGAGCTGCAGCGGGCACGG
>JABIQT010000758.1 GCA_018667995.1 Candidatus Latescibacterota bacterium | reverse complement strand
GCGGATTGGCGAAGGATCTACTCGGTGAGGAAGTTAATCCAACCAATATGCAATACTTCAGTAAACCGCCTCGCGTCGGGAAATCGACACCAGCACATCAGGACGGATACTACTTCAAGATCAAGCCGAAGAAAGCCCTCACCATGTGGCTCGCATTGGACGCCATTGATACTGAGAATGGATGTATTCGTTACGTGCGTGGTGCTCACAACCAGGGACTCAGGGCACACCAACGAACGCAAACCCTGGGCTTCTCCCAAGGGCTTGTAGCATTTACAGATGAAGATCGGGCACGAGAGATTCCCATCACGGCTTCCCCTGGAGATTTAATAGTCCACCATTGTCTTTCGGTCCACAGGGCCGATGCGAACGAGAGCGATCGCACGCGTCGGGCGCTGGGATTCATCTACTATGCGGCCAGCGTGGAAGAAGACTTGGCCGAAGGTGCTGCCTATCAGGCCAGCTTGATCAACGATTTGAAGAAACAAGGAAAACTGTAGTTTCGATGTGACTAATATGCTGGTGTCTCTGGGGTTACATTGTTGAATTGAGCCAGCTGTGCGCTATGGCTTCCCGAGGATTTTTCCAGCCTGCCTCGATTTGGTATAACGAGACACCAGTTTCGGTCTCGAGAACTCATGCTTCTCAGATCTATCCGGTAAAACCAACAAAACAGTGAGAATTAGAATGAACCGCCTGCAGGATAAAATCGTCATTGTCACAGGAGGCGCTACAGGAATCGGGTTAGGAATCTCCCGTCGGTGTGTAGCCGAGGGGGCAGCCGTAGTCATGGCCCAACGGCGGATAGCCATCGCTGAAGCCGAGGCCAGTGAGTTGAGGAAGCAGGGACACAGGGCCACGGCGGTGAGCTGTGACGTGAGTAAGCGGGAGGACGTGCAGAGCCTGATCGCCGCAACGGTACGGGAATTTGGCCGGGTAGACGTCATGGTCAACAACGCAGCTTTGACCGGTGAGGCGGCCGCGTGTCGTTCATTTCTGGAAGAGACCGACGAGCACTGGCGTCGAATCATAGACGTAAATCTCAACGGTGCCTTCATTGGAACTCAAGAGGCAGCCCGACAGATGATACTCCAGGGGGAAGGTGGGAGTATTGTCAACATATCATCGGTAGCCCAGTTCGCGGCTCAAGAACACGCAGCGCCCTATTGTGCGAGTAAGGCCGGCTTGGACGGACTGACCAAGGCTGCAGCCATAGAATTGGGGCAAAGCGGTATTCGGGTAAATAATGTGGCACCGGGCGATATAGATACGCAGGCAAGCGCCGACGTGCAGGGAAAGGCCGAGGCACGGGGAGCTACAGGCAAGTTCTTTCGTTTTACCCCTCAGGATCGACGGGGTACTCCCGAGGAAATCGGCCATGTGGTCGTTTTCCTGGCCAGTGATGAAGCGAGTTTTGTGACAGGAGCCACATGGTTGGTGGACGGAGGATTTCTGAGCTACTGAGATTGTCGCATCTGGCAAGAGAGACTAAGCGCAGCGTCATATCTGGCTATCGTCTTCCTGCACGCGTACGCATTGAAGCGGTAGTTCCGGAAGTGATGCTCCGTGAGAGCCCATTCTGTCGTAACTCAGCAGCCAATAGAGGAGAACCTGATGAATCGACGAAAGTTTCTGACTGCAGCAGGTTTAGCGCCTATAGCCCTATCGACTCTCGGAGAATCTGCGTCCGCAATGCCGCTGCCCGATCAATCCACCTCGTTGCCTTTAGCCGGTGGATACGAACCGTGGCTGGAGATCAAGAAGGATGCCCTCACCTGGAATGTAGAGCAACTGTCCTCCAATGCAGGAGACAGACCGGTCCTGGCAGTTCTCAAGGACAACGCCTATGGCCACGGCATCACGGGTGTGGCGCGGCATTTCGAAACGCTTCCCATCGTCCATGGGTATGCTGTCGTTAAGATCCAGGAGGCTATTGAACTTGTGGAGGCAGGGGTTCAAAAGCCCATCATCCTGTTGGGTCCCACTACAGATTTCGAGCTTGAGTACGTGGTGCAGCACAACATCATCCCCGCCATCTACACCGACCGTAGCAATCTCCTAGTAAAGCTGGCGGCAAAATACAACCGCCCCATGAAGATTCACTTCTATATGGATACGGGAATGGGAAGGGTGGGCGTACCATACTATCAGGCCATGCCCGTGATCGAGGCCCTGGCAAGCCACAAAGAGATCGTCTTTGACGGTACACTTACTGAATTAACGGAGGAGGATGATTTCGATCCCGAACAGATCCGTAGATTCGGTGAAGTTTACGCCAGCGCTGGAGACAAGGGAATCGATCTGGGTACGCGACACGCGGCGTCCAGCGGCGGCGTCTTTCATGTTCCCGTTGCCCATCTCGATATGGTGAGGCCGGGAATCAGTCTATACGGGTGTTTCCCAGACGAACGCTCAGAGCAAGAGAGACGGATACCACTTCGATCTACGTTCGACTTGAAATGCCGTGTCATGTACGTAAAACAGATACGAGCTGGTGACTCTCTTCAGTACGGGCGAAACTATGTGGCCTCGAAACCGACCTGGATCGCCACGCTGCCCGTGGGCCATACAGATGGATGGCCTCGAGGAACTGCTGATACCTGTGTTGTGATGATCAACGGTGCCCAGTATCCAGTCGTCGCATCGCTATCAGCCAATCATTGCCTCGTGGAGTTAGGCGATGAGAAAACTGCCGAGATAGGTGACGAAGCACTACTCATCGGTGACACTCCCGATCAATCACTAACAGCCCACGCCGTAGCCTCTAAATCAGAGGTAGGTGTTTATACTTTGCTTATGCATCTCAACTCGTGGCTGCCGAAGAAGTATATATAGCTTAACGCGAATGCCAGACACTCGCCCATAGTCCCGATCTCATCTCACTGTAAATCGATATGTCAGATTCCCAGACAGACATCTGGTTCGACCACCAGACGCTCCTTCGCGACACAAGCCTGTTGTTGACGGTTTACGATAAATCGGCACAAGGTGTGTTAGATCTGGCGCTCAAGGAAGGCTACTTTGAGGGGATTGATCCAGCGTTGCTGAAGTGGCCTCTGAGCCAGACAGCCGATGGACCAATGGGACTGGAAGCATTAGGCTACAGGGTCAAGCTCATCGGTGCCATTTATGAGGGTGTACCAAAACTCCGCGATGTACGTCTGACAGAGGCTTATCAGCAATTCAGGGAAGTAACACCTGCGTACCATGAGAGTACGAAGATCTATGCTCAGGTGAAACGGGATTTTCTGAAACGGGGAGCAGGTACGGAGGACGAGTTTCTAAAGCTCTATCAGACAATTTACGTGCAAGCACTTCGCGCGGCCAACGTCTACACGCCCGATGAGGGAGAGGCCGCTCTGGAACGTGCCAGGCTGTCGAGGGTCCCTCTTTCACATGCCGTACCTGTGGCTGAGCGATTGAAAACTGTTGTGCCTGATGACGATCCACAATGGTCCGAATGCTATCAGTATCAGATAGGTGAGGAGAAGCATTCAGGTGCTCTGCGGGAGATATTCCTGGATATCGCGGGGCGTACTCTCGACTATCTCGCTGTAGGCGAGCACATTGCCGTCAGATACAACACATACAACAATTTCGCATGGTTTGGCAGTGCGATCTGGAAGATCCTGAGCGAGGCGGAATTTCTCGTGGAATCAGTACGTCTTGGTGATCCTCCCGGTGTAATCAACCATCAATTGGACGGATTGAAGGACGAGGTGCTCCAGGGACAAGGCATGATGGTGGAATTCTTTCAAGCCCATCAACAGGATCCCACGCAACTGAAACCCACAGGTTACTGGTATGGACATCCTTATACCTATCTAACACGTGATATGATCGACCATGCCATGAAGATTATCGCGTCATCCAATAGGTTAATTCGCCGGGTAAAGAGTGCGCGTCCATCGGCAGATTCGCCTACACCGGACGGCACCCCGACCCTCCAGGAGCTGACTGTACCACCCCTCCTGGATGGCACAGCCAAAGGATGTTTCCTCGAATTCAGCCATACCGGCAGAAATGCCAATCATTCAAACACACAGCGAATTATCAAACTGGGCAGGTGGGCCGCGGCATCCTGGCGACTGATCCGGAGGAAGCACGAAATCGAGCAGGAAGTGCTATCTGAATCGGAGCGGCTCGATGAAGCCTGGGAGAACAACATGGTCTGGGCCGAGAAGACGCTTCGGATTTTCGGCATTGAGGTGAGGATAAAAGTCGACCCGGCATTCCGGGAAGTGGCGGACTCTTTGGATCTTGCCAATGGAAAGCAGAAGGTACTATTCTTCCCTACCCATCAGAGCGTATTTGACCATCCGGTCATGTACCACGTACTGCAATCTCAAGAACTGTTGGATGCACTGGGATGGAAGACATCGCGGCCGTGTACATTTCTGTCACGATCTGGACTGATAAGCTATGTGGCCATTCGGATCGGATCCTGGTCCACAACCCTCTTCGGCGTCAGCGAGCAAGAGTTTGACCGTCTCCTGGAGGATATTGACGGTTACGTGGTGCTCCCCCGGTCTGGTGACACAGGAAATGCAACTCAACGCTTCGCCGACCAATTGGATCAACGGCCCGGCATCATCTATCCTGCCGCGACCGTCGCGGCCTTTGGTACCCAATCGATTCCGCTTCAGCATGGACTTTTCAGCAAGATTCCGCCCGATGTAGTAATCATTCCCATGGCGTTTCGTGGCATACATTCAATCTGGCCGAAAAGCCCACGACGAAATATACAGATAAATCCAGGGGTCGTGGAAGTCGTCATCTCTCCCCCCATGTCTGGAGAGACCACCCTGTTTCCAAAACGGCGTACGCTCCGCCCCCAACTCGAACCAGCGGCCCTGTTTCAAGCTGTTCAGATTGTCAATCTCTTGAATCCAGACCCAAAACCCTGAATCCATAGCCGGCGCCCAGCCATATGAGCCAACGCCCCGTACTAATATGTCTCCCAGCTCT
>JABIQT010000561.1 GCA_018667995.1 Candidatus Latescibacterota bacterium | reverse complement strand
GGCCCACCGATTGGGACCCAGGGCACATTCCAGCGAAGCCCGCCTCCGGATTTGCACTTAACCCCATTTCCTGATTCTGCTGCATAAAATATGCCCATCGATGATTGATCGATGGGCATATTTTATTTCATGCAGAATTCTGCATGAAACCCGCCCCGTCTAAGGCTTGTTGTCTCCGATGTAGTACATCGCATAGGACGGCGTGAGCCCAGACCATCTTCGGTCGCCATACTTGTTGGGCTCCAAGCCCTTAAGCCAGGGCTTATTGAGCGTCGCATTCACGAGATTGTATAAAAACACACCTGCAGACTCTCTAGCAAGAATCTCCTCGGCATCCTGATACATCCCAATCCGACGGTCTTCGTCAAATTCCTGTGCCGCGGAATCTACCAGTGTATCAAACTCCAGATTACTCCAATCTTGCCTTCCTGATCCTGTCGGCTGGGAACGCCAGGGCACGGCTATCATGTCACTGGGATCGGGATAGTCCATGTTGAACCAGAGGAACCCCCAGGGGATACTATGATTTCTCATTCGTTCATTGAAGACCATGGTCGTCTGCTGACGCAGCTCTACATTTATGTTAAGGTGTTCTTTGAGCATTTCCTGAACAGCGGCTACCACGTTCCACTCATCCGGGGATGGCGGCGCACCTCTTACCGATAGCTCAAGAGTGGCGAGTCCCTTTCCGCCTGGATAACCTGCCTCGGCAAGCAGCGCTCGAGCGAGGACAGGATCGAATTCCTGAAATGCCTTCAGGCGCTCTACCTGGTAGGCGGGAAAACCTTTCGGCAACATACCGTAGGCCGGTGTGGCGCCCCCTCCCATGACTATGTTACAGATTGCGTTGCGGTCGATGGCATGGGCGATTGCCTGGCGCAATTTCAGATTATTGAATGGCGGCTTCGTCGTTTGAAACATAGTGTAAATCGTACCGAAGTTGGGAAATGTGATCAGCTCTTTGCTCAGTGCTGGATCCAGGCGAGCCCGCTGGAAGTCTGGTCCGGCCACACCGATCTTATCAAATTCATTGTTCTCATAAGACGGTAGACCTTGCCAGCCTGGCAATACAAATTTGAAATCCAGCCTTTCCAGATACCCCTTGAAAGGACCATTGTATTGGTCGTTCAGCGCGAATGACATACCGGCGCCTTTGTCCCACGTGTTTAATCGCCAGGAGGAATTAGAGACGTTATTCCCCAGTTCACTCCATTTCGGTCCGAATTTCTCAACCTGCCAACGTGGTGCTGGGACCGATGTAAAAAAGGCCAGGACATAGGGAAGGAAGGAGCACGGCTCCTCGGTCTCGATCTGAAGCGTCATATCATCGACAGCCCGGACACCAACCGTTGAGGGATCATTGTTCTCGCCGATATTGAACGCTCGAGCCCCCTTGATCGGATAGTAGAAATAAGCGAAGATATTTCCAGACTCTGGATTGATAAGTCGCTGGAATGACCACTCAAAGTCGTGTGCGGTAACTGGGCGTCCATCGCTCCATTTACCGCCAGGGCGCATCTTGAAGGTCCAGGTTGTCTTGTCTTCACTGACGCTCCAGGATTCTGCCGCGGCTGGTTTGAGCTCGAGATCCTCGTCAAAGACCACCAGCTGTTCGAAGAGAAAAGCGATAAACTGGGCATCAAATAAGGCAATCCCCACATCGAGCGTTGAAGGTTCTACTAGTGACTGCCTGAAGACCTGTCGTGACAAAGGAGCCGCATCCTCTGGCAATCGGCGCCCTACACTGTTGACATTTGATCCTGATGGCCCAGACTGAGCGTCTTCCGGACCGGACGCACATGCGGAGACGCAAGTCAATAACACAGAGAATACGTACAATCTGGACCAGTCAAACATCATGAGGACCATCCATGGGTTAGCGGGAGGAATTGAGCTTCGTATGGGTAGAATACGGCGTAGAATTCAGTTCGTGTCAGTCGGTTGACGGAAGATCATAGCGATACCGGTCTCCGGGGTGGAGACCGGTATCAGAATCACTCGTCAGAAAATGCGGCATCGAAGGCCAGGTCAGATGGAGGAAAATCGATAGCCTTTGTGAATTCACAGGCTTCTTCGGCGCCGTGTTCACGATCCATTCCGCTGTCTTCCCATTCTATGGACAGTGGGCCCTGGTAGGAAATCTCGTTCAGCGCACGCACGATCTCCTCGAAGTCTATGGTACCCCGTCCAAGGGAGCGAAAGTCCCAGAAACGATCGGCGTCACCGAAGTTGGTATGACCACCAAAGACGCCCGCTCTCTTGGGCCCTTCGGACCACCACACGTCCTTCATATGGACGTGATATATCCGATCCCGAAATTCGCGAATGAATGCCACGTAGTCGACTCCCTGATATCCCAGGTGACTTGGATCGTAGTTAAACCCAAATGCTTCCCGTCCACCGATCGCGTCAATTGCGCGTTGTGTCGACGAGATATCAAAAGCAATTTCGGTGGGATGAACTTCTAACCCGAATCTGACGCCTACCTCGTCGAAGACATCAAGAATCGGATTCCAGCGCGCAGCGAAATCCTCGTAGCCCGCATCGATTGCCGAGGGGTCAACAGGAGGGAATGAGTACAGGTAGTGCCAAATCGACGATCCCGTAAATCCATTGACCACCTTAACGCCGAGATTGGCCGCTGCTCTTGCGGTGATTTTCATCTCTTCGGCAGCCCGGGTACGAACACCTTCAGGTTCCCCGTCACCCCAGACATGAGGCGGCAGAATGGCCTGATGTCGAGTATCGATGTTATCACATACGGCCTGTCCCGCGAGATGATTGCTTATGGAAAATAGTTTGAGGCCGTGTTTTTCAAGAATCTCACGCTGACCGTCACAGTAGGATTTGCTCGCCGCTCCCTGGTGAACATCGAAATGATCACCCCAGCAGGCGAGTTCAAGCCCATCGTATCCCCATCCAGAGGCTTTCTCTGCCAGCACATCAAGCGTGAGATCCGCCCACTGTCCTGTGAATAATGTTACCGGTCTTGCCATTTGCTGCTCCTTTTCCTGATGGGCCCGCATCTGTTTAGGGCCATGCGGGCTCCGGATCCCTATTTACAATTCGCTTACCTTCACCCAACTTCTATTGGCGACCGAGGCGGACACTGCCTCGAGTACAGCCTGATCTTTGACACCTTCTGCAAAATCGGGATGAAGATCCTTGTTCTCTCCCGCTATGGCCTGGACAAGGTCATAGACCTCATGAACAAATGTATGCTCCCAGCCTATAGTATGTCCTGGCGGCCACCAGTGATCCATATATGGGTGGCACCCTTCGCCAACCATGATTTCCCGGAATCCCTGAATATGTGGCTCGTCGTCCCGATTGTAATACTGGAGCTCATTCATCTTCTCCAGATTGAAAGCTATGGATCCCTTGCTGCCATTTATCTCAAACCGGTTGCCGTTACGACGACCACCAGCGAATCGTGTGGCTTCAAAAGATCCTACTGCTCCGTTTTCAAACCGCGACAGGAATAGCGTGGTATCATCTACGGTAACCGGCCCCATTCTTGTGGCGCCACCGGCAGAAGCACCCAGGGCTGAGTCAATCTCGTCAGCAATGGGGCGTTCCTTAATGAACGTCTCATCCATGCCAACGACCTCGGCAATATCTCCCACAAGATAGCGAGCCAGATCTATGATATGGGCATTCAGGTCACCGTGGGGCCCGGATCCGGCTTTCTCC
>JABIQT010000617.1 GCA_018667995.1 Candidatus Latescibacterota bacterium | reverse complement strand
TTTCTCCCCAGGTAGATTGTTGGAGGTAGCCATGGCTACAACATTAAAATACTACGGCCATTCCTGCTTTGCCCTCCAGGACGGCCCTCATAACTTACTATTTGACCCCTTCCTGACAGGGAATCCTCAAGCAGCTATTCCTGCCAGCGATATACAGGCCGACTTTGTCCTGCTGACACATGGGCACTCAGATCATCTTGGGGATGCCATTCCAATCGCTACTCGCTGTGATGCCACTATTATCGCTCCATATGAGCTAGCCAAATACTGCGAACATAGAGGCGCAAAGATCCATGATATGGGAATAGGTGGCGCGTACAAGTTTCCATTCGGTCGCGTCAAGCTGACGCAGGCTTTACACGGTTCGGCCATGATAGATGATCTGGGCACGGTTGAGTATCTTGGGAATCC
This sequence comes from Candidatus Latescibacterota bacterium, assembly GCA_018667995.1. Classification (GTDB taxonomy): domain Bacteria; phylum JAAXHH01; class JAAXHH01; order JAAXHH01; family JABIQT01; genus JABIQT01. The sequence goes on along the minus strand of JABIQT010000617.1, from coordinate 2,500 downwards.
GTGCGGCTTTCTCGTACGTATTGCGGGCAAGACGTATTACAATGCGGGAGATACTGGGTTGTTCGGGGATATGGATTTGATCGGACGACTGTACAAGCCGGATGTGGCAATTCTTCCTATCGGTGACAACTACACCATGGGAATTGACGACGCCGTCGAGGCGGTCAAAATGCTCAAGCCTAAGATGGTTATCCCTGTGCACTACAACACCTTCCCTGTAATCATGCAGGACCCGTATGAATTTGCGAAGAAAGTCGGCAAACTCGCCAAGTGTGTTGTACTGAAGCCTGGTGAATCTTTCCAAGTGAGTTAGTCCTGCCCCCATGGCTAGCGTATATCCCCTCCAGATAGTTTTCTCGCTTGCGTTGATCATGAGCTGCGCCGCGCAATCACTCTCTGCGCAAACGCTCACACTATCGTTTGAGACAGTGATAGGTGCCCAAGGCAATGGCGCTGGGCAGATGATCCAGCCATCCAACGTGGCTGTTGATCCTTCCGGTAACATCTACGTGGCCGACACCGGAAACAGCCGTATTCTGCTATTCGACCGGAGCGGTCGTTATCTCCGTCAGATCGGCGGTTTTGGTTTCGGTGCTGGTCAATTCGGTAGACCTCAAGGCGTGGCGGCCACGGGTCTGGATGTATTTGTGGCGGACTTCCAGAATCGTAGTGTTCAGCGTTTTGATAGGGTCCTGAATCACGTAGGGACGTTGTCGGGTGATCAAGCTATCCGACCGGAGACACCTATTTTTGCCCGTCCCTGGGGCCTTGGCATCTCTGGTCTGGGTGATATCTTTATTACCGATAATGACAGGGAAGAGGTGGTCCGTATGACCACCTCGGGCGAAGTCGCGGCACGATTTGGTGGATTCAGTGACGGTAGCGGGAGATTGCGTGAACCTACGGGTATCGAGGTTGGTAGGGATGGCCAAGTTTACGTCGCAGACACCGGAAACAGCCGTATTGCTGTCTATGATAGCTTCGGGGGATTTCTTCGAGAGATTGGCTCCGGATATCTGAGCTTTCCGAGAGGCGTGAGCTTAGATGGTGCCGCACGAGTTTTCGTAGCGGATACCGGTAACAGTCGTATGGTGATCTTTTCAGATCAGGGAGAACTGTTGTTGAGTTATGGTGCAGAAGGGTCTGGGATCGGTTCCTTCGATGGCCCTTCTGATATTGCAGTCTTTGACGAGAAGTCTGTCCTAGTTGCAGACACAGAAAATCACCGGATACAGGTGTTCCTGCTGAGCGAGATCTCAGATCATCTGGCAAAGTAGTCCATATGCAGCGTATCGCCCTTCTGCTCGGAATCGCTACCGCACTCGGTTTGATCCTTATGGGCTTCGTCGTGATTGTGTTCCTGATAATCTACCCGGATGTCGGTCCAGCTAGAGATCTGAATATCAACACGACGCCATCACGAATAGCTCGTGGCAACTATCTGGCCAATCACGTCACCGCTTGTATCGATTGTCATTCCTCCAGAGACTGGAATCTCATCTCTGCCCCTGCTATTCATGATACAGAGGGTAGTGGTGGCGAGGTATTTGATGAAGTGCGAGGAGTGCCAGGTGTAATATATGCCCCCAACATTACATCCTGGCATCTGGGACACTGGACTGACGGCGAGATAGCTCGGGCCATTGTGTCTGGCATCAGTCGCGATGGGACCGCCTTATATCCCACTATGCCCTATCCTCTTTTCAACAGTCTGGCAGATGAGGACGTTCAGGCGATCGTATCCTACCTGCGCACGCTCCGACCACTTCCGTCGGAAGTCGCCGAAAGATCGCTCCACATTTTCGATGCGTTTGAGGTCCGTACCAGCCCTTTGAAATATCTGCCTCAAGTGCTACCCGATCAATCCGATACCAACTTAAGCGGTGCATATCTCTCCGTTATAGCTGGATGTAAGTCATGCCATGACGCTCCGATACAGTCAGGAGAGGCGCTTGAGACGGATTTTGCCGGTGGAAGAGAATTTCTCCTTCCGACAGGTGATAAAATCCTGTCCACAAACATCACGCCTGATCCGTCCACCGGAATAGGCAACTGGAGTGAGACTGAGTTTGTAGAGAGATTCAAGTCATTTGCAGAAATGGATACCAGAGATCTGACGCTATCGACGGGGGACCCCAATACCGTAATGCCATGGGTAGCGTATTCCGGTATGACGAAGGCGGATCTGAAGGCTATATATACCTACCTCAGATCCCTGACACCAGTTCGTAACCTTGTAATCAGCAGACCATAATCCGAAGGGAGTACTACATGCCACTTCTATTTGATATGCCGATGGACGAACTCAAGACATACCAGGGAATCAACCCCTGTCCGGATGATTTTGATAGCTTCTGGGATGATAGTCTGGCCGAGATGCACGCCCTTGATGCCGGCGTCGAGATTGTACCGGCAGACTTTCAGACTCCCTATGCAAACTGCTCACATCTTTATTTCACCGGTACAGGCGGCGCACGTGTCCATGCGAAGCTACTTCAGC
>JABIQT010000957.1 GCA_018667995.1 Candidatus Latescibacterota bacterium | reverse complement strand
TTGAACCAGCCACCCATCTGTGGACCTGTATTGCCCACCGGCATCGGTACCAGATTCAATGGCGCATATAACTCTTCCCACAGTTCGAGTCCGCCTCCGCCATACAGCCAGGCGTTCATCTGCTGGGCATTCATTCCAAAAGGTACCGCACCAAAGAACTGCGCCGCGGGTGCCTTGCCTGCCCAATAGTAGGAGGCGCCGTGCCCCATCTCTGCGACACCTTGTGTTACCGCTTCGAACACCTCGAGCGAAGGAATCAGTTCACCACCTCCGTAGACGGTGATCTTCATTCTACCCTCGGACATTTCCTCCACCCACTTAGCCACTAGTTTGGCACTGTCCTGAAGAATAGGCAGGGTCGGCGGCCATGTGGTGACCATCTTCCACTCGTAGTTCTTGTTGGACTGGATTGCCGGGGCACTGCCCGGTTGGGAAGCGCAGCCAGCGACAAGTGCACCGCCCGCGACGGTTGCCACCGATGCTTTTTTCAGAAAATCACGACGCTTTATCTTCTCCATGCAAGCCTCCGGTAATGGTAAGGAAATTTAGCCGTCAATATCCGGTTGTGGTATCCTAAGTGTCGGACCTAAACCCTAGATTATTAGGTATTTGGCCACGCATAGCAAGCGAAAAAGTAGAGTATGAGTAGCTGCTGTATTTGATCGCAAGGGCCGGGGCCAAAACGCGACCTATAATGGCCAAATGAAGTCTGTCTGTGTCACCCGTGGACCTGCGACGGGTGTGATGAATGCTTTAGTACACAGAGTCGGCGAAGAGACTGCTCACGGACTCGCCATTGTGGATTCGTCGGATGGTCTCGGCCAGGAGTGGCGCGATTGAAAGAACCGTCATGTTCTTCGGCCGCTGGTCTTCTGGTATCGGGACCGTGTTCGTGGTGACGATTTCACTGATATCGTCACGGTTTCGAAAACGCTCCAGGGAGGAACCCGTGAAGACGCCATGGGTACAGACTACGGTGATCTCCTTTACATTTCGTTCCCGCAAGCGCTCAATCAACTCCACAATAGAGCCCCCAGTGGCGATCTCGTCATCCATGATGATGACATTCTTTCCATCCACATCGCCCACGATCATATCAATAATGACCTTTTCGTCCGAGACCCTCACCTTCGTGCCCGCTGCAACTGGAAGCTCCAATAATCTGGCGAAGGCCGTTGCATCACGGGCATTACCTAGATCCGGTGAGACAACGACGGTATTTGTGAGATCGTGTCCCTCGAAATGTCCTGCGAGCACCTCCAGAGCATTAAGATGGTCCACAGGAACACTAAAGAAACCATGGACCTGGGATTTGTGAAGCTGCAATGTAAGCACCCTATTAGCGCCCGCGGTATCCAGAAGATCAGCCACCAGCCTTGCTGCGATAGATATGCGGGGAGCATCTTTCTTGTCGGAGCGTGAATAGGAGAAGTAGGGTATCACGGCCGTCGTACGCGCGGCCGATGCGCCCCTAGCGGCATCGAGCATCAACAACAATTCCATCAGATTTTCCTGAACGGGCGGGCTCATAGGCTGGATTAGATAGACATCCGCTTCCCGGCAGTTCGCGTTGAGTTGCACCTGCAAACAGTCGTTGCTGAATCGCATGGTGGATGACGAACTCAACGGCAAGCCGAGATTTTCACAGACCTCTCCTGCTAGATCCGGGTGTGCACTTCCGCTGAATATCACGATTCTGTTCATGCCAGCTTCTCCAGGGGGTTCAAGCGAGGTTAGGATGATTCGTTTCGATGGTCGTCCGCGGAATCCGCAGGTACGTATCCGATAGTTGCCCGCGCATGTTCTATATCGCGATAGCTCCACTTATTGTTGGAGACCGCGTAGAAGATCTCGAAATCGAGATCTGACGGCGCGTCTATGCAACGCTGTATCATCTGCGATATGTCTCTCTGGCTGCACCAGACTGAGAAATCCCTATCTGATTCGGGCCGGTCAGACTCTGAGACATGTCCGATGCGAATACATATCATTGACATGCCATAGGCATCCGAGAAATGCCGCGCCAGAGCCTCCCCCCATACCTTGCTGCAACCGTAGAGCTCCGTTGGTCTGACAGGTGACTCATGGTCCAGAGGTTCCCAGGTTCCGGGATGACGTCCTTCAACAACTGCGTCATAAGGGGCAGTGCGCTCCCAATTGGATATGGTCGAGCCACTGCTCGCAAAGATGACGCGCTTCACGCCGGCCTGTCGTGCCGCTTCGAATACGTTATACGTTCCCTCAATATTGTACTGTAGAATGTTCTCCCAGCCCCCAGCTACCTGGACAATGGCGGCAAGATGAACCACCTGATCCACACCTTCAAAGGCCGGACGTATGGCCTCCAGATCCGAGATATCCGCAGAGAAGGACTCGACACCCGGCACCCGTCTGCGGTTTAGTGCACGAAGGTCATAGCTACCCTCAAGCCTTTTCCGTACGGCGCCACCGATCAGACCGCTCATTCCTGTTATCAGAATGCGTTTAGAGGACACTCGAATTCTCCATCTGAGGGGTAAATCTGAAAACGTCTACATAGTATACTCCACGGTGTCGA
>JABIQT010000795.1 GCA_018667995.1 Candidatus Latescibacterota bacterium | reverse complement strand
CATGTGTTTGGGGATGAACCAGGACATCCTAACGGCCGGAGATCGCTGCGCCAGCACCTCCAACCGCAATTTCGAGGGACGCCAGGGGACAGGCAGCAGGACACACCTGGTAAGCCCCGCCATGGCTGCTGCTGCGGCAGTAGCCGGTCATTTTGTGGATGTTCGATAGGGATTTGATGCGGAGTCGGCGCCAGATATCTTTTGCGGCCGACTATCCGACCAGCCATTTACGACAACTAACGGGTCTCATTGAACAGGATTGAAAATATGCCAACACCATTCTCGACACATACAGGACGTATCTTACCGCTGGATCGGATTAACGTGGATACCGACCAGATCATACCAAAACTGTTTCTGAAACGGATAGAGCGGACAGGTTTCGGCCAGTTTCTCTTCAACGATTGGCGCTTTCTGCCCGACGGATCACCTAATCCAGAATTCATCTTGAATCAGAAGCAGTATGAAGGTGCCACGATTTTGATGGCGGGCGATAACTTTGGCTGTGGCAGTTCGCGGGAGCATGCGCCGTGGGCACTGCAGGATTTCGGCTTTCGCGTCATCATCGCCCCGTCATTCGCCGACATTTTCTACAACAATTGCTTCAAAAATGGACTACTGCCGATTGTGCTACCGGAATCCGTAGTTCAACGGTTGCTTGCTGATGCGGCTGGCCAACCGCAGACGTCTCTGACCATTGACATCAACGCACAGACCGTAACCGAGGCGGACGGAACAAGCCATGATTTCGAGGTAGATTCGTTCAGGAAGGAATTCATCCAGAAGGGTCTGGATGAGATCGGGTGGACGCTTCAGTACGAGGCGGACATAACAACCTACGAAAACTCCAGGGCATAGAGAGCCCTACATGTGCTACATGGGGGACCGCATCAAGCCGTTCAGGGCATCCAGGAGTTTGTCGACTTCACGAGGTGTGTTGTATAGGTGTGTCGAGATGCGCAGCCCGTTGTTGCCATCGCCCGTATCGCTGCCGACCGAGATGCTGTACCGTTCCTGAAGCGCCTTGCTGAGGGATCTGGCGTCCCAGCCATCAACCTCCACTGTGGTAATCCCCGGTGAGGAGAGTTCATAGAGCGGCGACGTCATCAACCGTAGACCTGGCGTATCCGCCACGTGCGTCTTGAGATGGTCAGACATCAATCGGTTGCGAGCGATAATGTTTGGTAGACCAATACCTGACACAAAGTTCAGCGCGGCGCCGATTCCTGCCCGCAGGGGTACCGGGAAGGTACCCACGCATTCGTATCGGCCGGATCCCGATTCCGAAATGTCCCATGTACCGGATCCAGCTATCAGTGGCGTGAGCTTCTTCTGCAACGATTTCCGTACATAAAGAATGCCGGTGCCCATGGGTGCGAGCACCCACTTGTGCAAGCTGCTGGCGAGCATATCACAACCCATATCATGGACGTCCATTTCCACCATTCCCACGGACTGAGCAGCATCCACCGCCGAGATGACCCCACGATCTCGTGCCATAGTGCATAGGGCTTTCGCAGGATAGAGCAAGCCCGGGCCACGTGTAATATGGCAGAAAAACAGAACCCGCGTTTTCTCGTTGATAGCACTCCGAAAGGCTTCCACTATCTGATTCACGCTATCGGGCGGAGAGGGAACACGAATCTGCCGGACAATGACTCCGTCCCTCTGGGACTTGAGCAGCCAGGGGTCCAACCCCGCTGCATGTTCATGTGTCGTCGTTAGTATTTCGTCGCCCGGTTTCAGCTCAAGGCCGTTGGCCATGATGTTCAGTGATTCCGTGGCATTCCTGGTAAAAGCGACCTCATCCCTGTCGGCGCCGATGAAATTGGCCATTTGCGGTCGTACCGTGGCTTCGATTTCATCAATCATCGCATATTCCTGAACGGCGGGATTGGCAGACATTTTGAGATATCCCTCAATGACCGCGTTTGCCACCTCCTGAGGAGGCACGCCGATACTACCGTTGTTCAGATAGGTAATATCAGGTTCGAAGGAGAACTGTCCACGTACGCCACTCCAGAAAGTCTCGTCGTTCGGCCCATTTGGCGTCCCTAACTGGGCGAGGGCCTCGCTCACCCCATTGCTCCACCATTCAGAACCACCGAGGAGCGCCGTTGCACCCAATGCAGAGACACCCCGGCTCAGAAATCTGCGCCGGGAGAACCCATCGTCGGTGTCATTCGGAGTGGTTTCTTCTTCATTGGTATTTGTGGCGTCTGTCTGCATCATACGCTCTTTCTTGATGGGCCTATTTCTTCAATTGCTGACTGGGTCGAACAGTCTGATCGCTCGGAGGAGATTTTCGTTCTGAAATCCATCGGTCGAGATATGCGAGCGCCTCCTCCACTGTGGGTATATAGGTGCCACCTGATTCCAGCCAATTCTGGGCCTCCGAGCTGACACCCATCTGCCCCATGAAAAACTGAAAAGTCTGCAGGGCATCGTCGTCGACAGATATGTGCCAGACACCCTCTACCTGATACAAACGGTGATTGTGAATGGGTTTTCGGAATCTTGCCTTTCGCGACACATCCTGCACCTTGTCCTTGTAATCCTTAACACCCACCAGCACCACATCGTCATAGGTACCCACTACCTCGATGGTTGGCACGGTGACCTTGCCCGTCACGTCGGTACTTCGCAGTTGGCGGATGTTGCTCATAAACGCCTCATTGTCGTCGTGGTTCTTAATACGAAAACCCAGTACGTCTTTGTCGCTCAGACCGGTCAACCCCAGGCTCTCCAACGTGCGCCTCAGCTGACCCAGCGATTGCCCGGCGCCCACGAACGACCAGAATTTTCGGGCATCTCCTGACGTGCCAACCGCTTTGGAATACAGGACGATCTTCGCGTCTCTCGCGTCCAGATGTGGATTCCGTACAGGATCCACATCCGGCCATAGTGACGCCAGTTTGGCCTGACGCTCCAGCTGAAGCATCGTGCCACCAGCGCCCGCCACAATCAAAATCCCATCGTATCTCGGTTTAGGTTCCTCGGAGGCAAACCGCGCAATGGCACCGCCAGCCGAGAACCCGACCAGATAAACATGCCTGGCCCGGCGACCGAAGATCTCCTGAATCCGTAATCGTGCCTGGTCCGCAAAAGCATGGACCAACCCCAACCCCTCACGAGTGCCGCCGATTCCTTGACGATCCAAACTGGCATAGGCATATCCCAGTGAGGTGGCATGATCAGCGACCACATCGTCAAGCGCGGTCTCGCTGGTTTCGATCATGCTTCCCGTTCGCGAATAAAGCGCACCACCAGACCCCCCGTGGACGCCTATTATCAGGCGTTCATTCCACTGGCCCGGGTTATCCGGAAAACGAATCAAGAATCGTTTCTCATAGACGCGACTATTGGCGTTGAGCCGGATTAGTCCGCGCTCCTCCAGGATGGGTACACCCGCAGAGTTCGGTGAAATGACAGTCTGGACTTGCAGGGGTTGAGCGCTCACGGTGTGAGGCAGACACCAGATTGCCGCTGTCAATAAACCACATATCAGGTTAGCTACACGGCCCATGGCCGTTTCCTCCTCGATTTCGTTGCCCTTCACTTCCAGAAATGACTCTATAAAATAACCCAAAAGCAATTGAACGGAAGAGATACTTTAATCGGTTGCCCGTCCATCCAGGCAAGCCGGGCATTTGTGTTTGACAAAACAGTGTGGCCAATCTAGTATGAATCCAGCCAATTAGACACGCATAGGAGAACATTATGAGCCAGCGCACCATGCCGACACCATTGGGTCGATGCAGGATGGGCCTTGGGCGATCTGAGATCACGCCGCCCGCAAATATCTATCATCGCTGTTGGGGCGCCGCCAGCCACGATGCAGCCACAGGGATTCACGCTCCACTCTTCGCTACTGTCCTCATCATAAGCCCGGAGAATTCGCAGGCGGAACATCTACTGGTGACGCTTGACTTGGGCTGGCTGCGCGAGGGCGAACTGGATAAACTCGGTGCCCGAGTCGCAGAGGAAACAGGTTTCGATCCCGGCCGCCTCATCATCACTTTTTCCCATACCCATGCTGCAGGCAACTACGACCTGGATCGCATAGGCGACGAAGGCGGCAACCTGATTCCTGTCTATCTCAAGAAGCTACCGAGCCTCATCGCAGAAGCTGTAGAACAGGCCAGGACAGCGATCGAACCGGTAGAGATCGCCTACGGTTCCGGCCACTGTGACCTTGCCCGGAACCGTGACTACTGGGACCATGAGACGAAGCAGTTTGTATGCGGTTCAAATCCTGAGAGAGAATCCGATGATACGGTTGTGGTGGGACGTGTAAGTGACAAGGACGGTCGGGCAGTAGCTCATATAGTCAATTACGCCTGTCACCCCACCACCTTGGCCTGGGACAATACACTGGTGAGCCCCGATTACATTGGCGGCATGCGCGATGTGGTGGAACACGGCACAGGGGTTCCCTGCCTCTTTCTGCTGGGAGCCTGCGGTGACCTGGGACCCAAAGACGGATACGTTGGAGATACAGCCGTGGCAGAACGAAACGGGCGACAGCTCGGGTACGCCGCCCTCTCAGCCATTGAGTCTCTCACACCGCCGGGAACGGAGATGACCTATAGCGGACCAGTCGTTTCAGGTGCGACAATCGGTGTCTGGTCTCACGAACCACTGCCTGCCAGCCGGATTGAAAGGGTCGACGAGTTCGTTTTTCAGAAGCTGAGTCTGGAATTGCCCTTCCTTGATCTGCCCACACGAGAACAGCTATCGGTACAACTCGATGATTGGCAGAAACACGAAGCAGCGGCGCGGAGTGATGGCCACAACGACGAAGCTGCCGACTGCCGGGCCATGGTAGAGCGAACACGTAGAGCCTTTCGCAGAATTGAGGCGGTGATTCCAGATGGCATGGCTCCCTACGATATTTTGATGTGGTCCCTTGGTGAGGGCGTAGCCATCTTCGTCAGTGGAGAACCCTACAATGTGCTGCAACGTGAACTGCGCGCCCGCCATCCCAATACTCCGCTATTTGTAACCGTCCTGTGTAATCACGGCACGGGTGGCTATCTCCTGCCGAAGGACGATTATGGAACAGGCCTGTACCAGGAGTCGGCCGCTGTAGTGGGACCTGGGGCACTGGAATCCATTATTGATGCAATATCGAAGCAGCTCACGGAATGGAAAATGACCTGAAACGCAGCTCAAACGATGCGTCTACATGAAATTTCGGAGAATTCTACGACGGCTTCGTCTGGTCGGCGAGGACTATGAATCGCATATCAAAGCAGCCTGGGCACACTCTCAGGTGCTGGATTTTGACCGTAATAAGGAGCATCCATGAATAGCAATACGGTACGGGTAGGTTTGATCGGTCTTGGTGGTGTCTGCAGCGCGGTGCACTATCCCGGTTTTTCACGTATTCCAGATGTTGAGATCGTCGGATTGTGCGATCCCGACGCCGATCTTCTTGCGAAACGGCAGTCTGAATGGGGAATTGACACGGGATACACGGATGCCCGTCGATTCTTTCAGGAAGTCAAACCTGACGCCGTGGCCATTGCCGTGCCCAATATTCACCACAGAAAGCTGGTACTCCGCGCCATCGAAACCGGTTGCCATGTCCTGTGCGAGAAGCCATTGGGAATGACTGTGCCGGAAACCGTAGAAATGTATGATGCTGCCCGTGCCGCCGACGTGCGGCACATGACGGCGTTTACCTACCGGTTTGTCCCGGGGATTACCTACATCAAATCTCTCGTCGATTCAGGGGCCCTTGGAGATATAAGGCATGCCCGGTTTCAGAGGCTGCAGGATTGGGGCGAGACGTCAATAGGTTGGCGACAGTACAAAGAAATGGCTGGCACGGGTGAACTGGGTGACATGGGTATTCACCGCCTCGACTTCGCGGAAGACCTTCTTGGGCCTATTCGTTCTGTTTGCAGCGCCATGAAGCGCCTCGTGCCTCGAGATCACACCAAGGACGGTGTGGCCTGCGAACCACAAGATGTGGAAGACTGGGTAGCCTGGATCTCGGAATTCGAGTCCGGCACCACCGGTGTATTCGAGATGGGGAAATTAACAAAGGGCAGGGGCCCCGACGGTGGGCACGACGTGTGCGAGATCAACGGTAGCGAGGCTTCGGTGGTATACCAATTGCATACCCCCCAGGCAATCCTGATTGCTCCACAGGGTGAACCGTATACCAAGCGGACCGTGCCCGATGAATTCCTGAAGCGCCCAGGATCGCCAAGGGATCCCGCCGAGGGTGACCCGGTGGCTACCTTCCGCTACGATCAAGCGTGGGAATTCGTGTCAGCCATTCGTGAGGGGCGGGACTGCATGCCGTCTTTCTATCATGGCATGCGCTCGCAGGTGGTGGCTGATTCCATCGTAGAAGCTGCGACGACGCGGCGCTGGGTCAATGTACCACAGTGGACCAAAAGCAAGAAATAGGCACTGGGTTCGCACATCCGTCCAAGGCCAAATCAGTCAACTTCCAGCACACCTTCCGCTACCGCGCAACAAGTGCCGCCTACCCGGACGGCGCAAATCTCTCGTTCGGCGGTAAGTTCTATTTCGATCTGGATCATGCTTGGCCGCCCCATTTCGAATCCCTGCTCGCCGATGATTTCCGAACCCGCACCTCCTGGTACTATTCCGTGGCGAACCATATAGCACCCCAGGGGGCCACTGGCGCCACCCGTGGCAGGATCCTCATCAATACCGAGAGCAGGAACAAAGGCACGGCTATGCACGGTGGACGATTCGTGAACCGTCTCCCTGGTGAATACAAATATGTTAGGCGCCTCAAAATCACGCAGTGCGTGCTCCCAGCGAGTTCGATCAAGCCGTGCCTTCCGAATGCTCACCAGGTCTCGCAGCGGCACAAACAGGAAGGGGACTCCGCACGACACCACTTCCAAAGGCAATCCTGTGTCTGTGATGGCCTCCGTTTCAAGACCCAACATCGCCGCGATGGCGCCCACGTCCGGATGTATCGGGCCAAAGGTGGGTAACGGCTGCAACATCCGTATCAAGTCAGCACGCCCTTCCTTGAACGCCACCGAAACCGGAATCAACCCTATGTTTTCCTCGAATACCAATTCGGTTTCACCGTCCGCGGGACATGCGATCATATGCTCGTTGGCTAGCACGAAGGCAGAACCGATTGTAGGATGACCGGCCATAGGAAGCTCTGTGACCGGGGTGAAGATTCGCAGTTTGTAGTCATTGGCCGCATCGGTTGGCGGCAGTATAAAAGTCGTCTCTGATAAGTTGAGTTCATTAGCAATCGCCTGCATAGTCGTCGGCGAAACATCGCGTCCGTTGGTAAAGACCGCCAACTGATTCCCTCCGAACATGCAGTCCGTAAATACGTCCACTAAGTGATAATTCAGCTTTCTTCGTCCCATGATTCCTTGCTCCTACCGGGGTTTCAACCGAGATGCGTTTCCACAGATTCTGCCTAAGAATAGGAGATGAGTGGAGAGCCTGCAATAGAAATCGCACGTGACGGCGATCACATTTCATGACAGGCCAATGATGTACCATCTTAGTAAGATCGAGCACCAAGACACCTTTGGTCTCCGCATTTCTACCTTGACATTCTGCGCACAGATCCTATATTTGCGACTGTAACCTCAAAGGTATTCCTCATACGTTTCAACATGGTCGGGAGCAACGCCTATTCTCCAGTGCTAATGATTTTTTTGAATTCACGAAAGTCGTGTTTTGCTGATCGTCCTGTCAAACAATCCGACAGGTACGTTAAGAATCATTAACCTGGTGCGTTATAGGTGGAGATGTTGAAACGGCAGCATTTGCCGGATCGTCTAATCATGTGCTTACAGCATTGGCGACCGGTTTTTTTGTGCAATCTACTGCCCGTTTTTCCGGCATGGTGCCTGTTTTTCCTGGCACTCCTGCCAGCTTCCCTGCACGCATCCACTTACGACGACATACGCCTGATAAGATCTGATGCCACCGGCGTAACTTTCGAATACGTACCGGCGCCAGTCGAACGGGACACGGTATCGTTGTTTGGGGAATCATTCGACGTGTTGACCATTGATCGCTGCATATTGACCACCGAGTCCGGCCGGCCGCAACTCCCTCTCCGACAGATTCTAATCGGTTTGCCACCAGGAGCTGTCCCTACATTCACAGTAGTAGAGGCTCCCTTTGGCGAGCGCTCAGGTATCCGTATAGCACCCTTCGCAAATCCCGATCCATCGCGTGAGACCACTGGATTGAACGTGCCTGCCTACTCCGCAACGGCGTACACACCGGCACAGCCGGCTGTCGTCGGATCAGTAGGTGTCATTCGCGGCCTTCATGTCCTGCCGGTCTCACTCTCCCCTCTTTCATTCAGCGCCGCAAATCTACGGGTCCGCGCATATGGCCGACTCGTGATAGATGTGCGATTCAATGCGCCGCCCACCAGTCGTCTTCCAGCAGGGGAACGGCCAGGAAACGACCTGCTTGCCGACGCTCTGAACGAAACCATACTGAATTCACCAACGGCTTCTCGTTGGCGTCAAGCCGCGGGGCCATCCGTTTTGCAACGGGTGACCACGTTCGGATCAGGCGAGTGGTATAAGATTGGAGTGACGCAGACTGGATTCCATCGACTGGATTTCGAAACACTTTCTGCAGCCGGCATCAATGTCTCCGCCATCGATCCGCGAAACATTCGGCTCTACAGCGGTGGCGGCCGCGTGGTTCCACAGGACGTTGATGTACCCCGTCCTGAGCTGCGAGAAATGGCGATCCGTGTGGCGGGCGAGACCGACGGCCGCTTTGACGATGCCGATTATGTGCTGTTCTACGGTTCCGCGGTAAGCGACTGGGCTTACGATCAGTCACTGGGCGCATTCAGCTATTTTCAAAACCCCTACACGGGCACCAATATTTACTGGCTTAATGTCGGTAATGCCAGCGGTATGCGCATGACCACGCACGACGGACGTGGGACGGGTGCCGTCCAACAGGTAGACTCTCCAGCAAGAATCCACGAAGAACGCGAGCTCATTAATCCATTGGACTCGGGCACGGAATGGTTCTGGCAGCTGTTTGACGGTGCGTTTCGCGAAGAAGCCACCTATCAGGTTACCCTTTCCAATGTCGCACGAAGTGGACTGACTACGGCACGTTTCAGATTGCAGAGCAAGACGCGTTTCGCCCACCATGTACAGATCTTTATAAATGACCAGTTGGTCGGGGAACGATTCTGGAACGGGGCATCGGTTCCTGTGGTGATAACTGGCTCCGGACAGTGGCTCAAAGAAGGGGACAACGAGATCCGTATCGTCGTACCTAGAAACGGACTGAGTCCAAGCCAGCCTGACCAGGTGTACTTCGATTTCTTCGAGTTGTCCTATTGGAAGAATTTGAACAGCAACGGCGGCGACACTCAGATTGAGCAGGACCCTCTTCAAACTGGCCCTCTGGTCAAGTACCAGGTTTCCGGAACTCCTATTGATGCGGTTACCCTGAACATCACGGATCCTTTCAACATCGTCGAGATTATCACCGAGACTGGCGGTGCCTTTCAGGATTCTACTGGGACCTCTCAACCGGCCCGCTACCGCTCTTCTTCCCCGGACAGCTGGCTACAGCCGGTCTCGGTCTCTCGGGACGTACCCGCAGGCCTCCGTAATCTGTCCAATCGTGCAGACTATATCATCATTACGCACGATGACTTCCTCGATCCCGCAAACTTGTTACGTGCCCACCGGGAGACTTTCTCTGGACTGACGGTTTACTTGGCGACCATATCCGACGTGTATGACGAATTTTCGTGGGGACTGGTAGATCCAACCGCCATCCGAGATTTCCTACGATACGCCACGCTGAACTGGAATCCATCCCAACCTCCAGCCTATGCTCTGCTCATGGGTGACGGGAATTTTGACTATAGGAATCACTCGCGTTCCAGCAAAGGGTTGTGGATTCCACCATTCGAACAGGGCAATCGGTGCACGGACGACTATTTTGTGTACTTCGATGGCAACAATAATCCATCCGTGGAAAATGACATATTCCCGGATATGGCAATTGGGAGAATCCCGGCCCAGACCGTGACCCAGGCTGACGCCGTTGTAAGAAAGATCATCACTTACGATACAACACCTGAGTATGGCTCATGGCGGAATACCATCGTGCTTGCCTCCGATGACGAATCCACACCTGGCGTAGCCTTTGAGGAGCCATTTCATATCGGCTCCACCGAGCGCCTTGCCGAGCGCGAGATTCCTACCTCGTTTCAGGTTGAGAAGGTATACCTAACGGAGTTTCCACTTGATCCTGCCGGAGAGAAACCAGAGGCTCGTGACGCGCTGCTTGGTCTCCTGAATAGTGGAGCGCTGCTTGTCAACTGGGTGGGGCACGGCGCCGCAAATCTATGGGCGCACGAGCGGGTCTTTAATACTGCCAGGGACCTGCCGTCTATTGAGAATGACCGGAGGCTTCCCGTATTCGTGACTGCCACCTGCACCGCTGGGCGCTTTGACCTGGTCAATGAAGAGGCCATGGCAGAAGACTTTCTTCGAAGCGACGGAAAAGGTGCCATCGGCTTCGTGGGGGCGACGAGATTGTCCTTTCCGTCTCCAAACGAACGACTGAATCGGCTACTGTACGATGCCCTGCTCAGTCAACGTCTTCCATTGGGCTCCGCCCTCATGCAGGCAAAGATCGGTACCGTGAATCGTGAAAACAGTGAGAAATACACACTTTTTGGCGATCCAGCCATGTTGATCGGTCGTCCTACCAAAGATATCAGGTTCACGTCGGATTCCACCGACACGCTCAGGGTCCTGCAAACTGCAATGGTTTATGGAGAGGTAGTTGAACTGGGAATATTGGATCAAGGGTTCAACGGAACCGCCTTTGTACGTACATCGGATTCGGCCAGACAGG
Source organism: Candidatus Latescibacterota bacterium (assembly GCA_018667995.1). Lineage (GTDB taxonomy): Bacteria > JAAXHH01 > JAAXHH01 > JAAXHH01 > JABIQT01 > JABIQT01. Next base: position 2,975 of record JABIQT010000795.1, on the reverse strand, counting down.
CGGTATTTGTAACTCCTGCCGGTGGCCAGATCACCTATCAACTTCCGGGAGCAGACGTCTTTCGCGGACCGGTGGCCATAGACATGGGGCTCTTCAGCGCCTCCTTCATTGTGCCCAGAGACATCACCTACGGCGGCAATCAGGGACGAGTTTCCGTTTACGCCACTGACAACCAGAGTGATGCAGCGGGCGCCATCGACCTGCTGCCTCTTCGCGGCGCCGATCCGGCTTTCGTCGACACCAGCGGACCGACAATTGAAGTCCTGGTTGGTGGACGCGCCATTGCCGATGGTGACTTCGCAGATTCTGAGCCCCAACTTACAGCAAACCTGTTCGATGCCAGTGGCATCAACATCACTGGTGAAGTCGGCCATCAGATAACCGTGCAGACCGACAGAGACATCCAACAGCGTCAGGACGTCACCGACCTATTCACCTATGAAACAGGCAGCTTCCAGAAGGGCAGCCTTACGTACACCGTTCCAAACCTGGACCCCGGTGATCACCCGGTTACGATCCGAGCTTGGGACAACTTCAACAACACATCCTCAGTCACTCTTACCTTGGCCGTGGTCGACCAGGTGGATCTACGTGTAACGGATGTGATGAATTACCCGAATCCATTTGATCACATCACAACGTTTACATTTGAGTTGACCCAGGATGCAGATATCACAATCGACGTCTACACCGTAGCGGGATCGCGGGTACGATCGTTCAGAGACATTATGGGAACCCAGGGCTTCAATCAGGTCAACTGGGACGGCATGGATCACGACGGCGACTATCTGTCTAATGGTGCGTACATCTATAAGATTGTAGCAAGATCCCAGGTACCGGCTCCGAAGTCGGTTTCGGTGTTCGGGCGCCTTCTTGTTGTTCGTTAATGACTTTACTTCTTGAGAATAGACCTTTATTTATCAGGATTCATCTGCGAGGATGATCTCGAAAGGAGCATCACATGAATCGGTTATTCCCCTTACTTGTTTGCGCATTCATGGCATTGCCTATGGGCAGTGCCTACGCGCAAAGCCAGGCCGGTGCACTGTTTCTGCGTATCGCGCCAGATGCCCGTTCCTCCGGTATGGGTGAAACGGGCGTAGCGCATGCCCAGGGGGCAATGGCTACAGCCTGGAACCCAGGAGCTCTCGCATTCTCCAAGACGCGAGAGTTTACGGGAAATTACTTCAAGTGGCTACCGTACTTCAATTTCGATGATATGTATTTCCTTCATTTCGGATATGTGCAGCCTGTGGAAGGAATCGGTACCTTTGGGATCAGCATCCCCTATCTTTCTTTGGGCGAGCAGCCAGCTACTGATGCGAGCGGCAATTCAATAGGCACCATCAACAGTTTCGATGTAGCCGTAAATCTCTCCTATGGCACGCAGATCGGTGAGGTGTTGGGGCTCGGAACAAATCTGAAGGTCATTTACAATAAACTGTCCCCATTCAGCGCAGGAGCTCAGCAGGGACGCGGCACGGCGACTACTTTCGCTGTAGATCTCGGTGCCATGTACAAGATCCATGATCGTTTGACGCTGGGTGGCGCGGTACAGAATCTGGGGCCGAAGATCACTTTCATAGATGCGGATCAAGGTGACCCACTACCAAGAACACTCAAGCTCGGTTTTGCCGCTAAAGTCATAGACGGAGAGCATAATCGGCTGATGATAGCCCACGACTTCAATAAAGGATTGGAAACCGGTAGCGCCGTAAAGACGCTGCGCGAATCGGTCCTAAATACGGGTGCCGAATACTGGTACAGTGATTTCGTCGCTCTCAGGGCCGGTTATATTTACGATCGGGCTGGAAACATAAAGACACCCACCTTTGGAGGCGGCCTTCAGTGGCGTCTGTATCGGATCGATTTCAGCTACGTGACGAGTTCCACTCTTCAGGACATTACAAAGTTCTCGGTCACTGTAGGATTCTAAGTGACATTGGACGACCATGACATGGCATGCGATCTTTCAATGCCATGTCATGGTCGTCTCTACCTTTAAATTGATAGCCCATTACGGATGTGACCCTGTCTACAATGCCTCTCCCCTCCCGGAGCCTCTGGTGGGGCCTTTGCCTCGTCGCCCTCAGTTTTTGGTTGACGGTACGCGAGTCCTATGCCGATCAAGTTCGCCCAATTCGCCCGGCGACACCGACATCCGCTACCGTCGACGGAACCGAAAAGCGACATCCACGTCATCAGATCTCGCAACAGAATCTGTTGCATATTGACCGATCTACACCGTACGGTCTGCCGGCGACCAAACCGGTAGGAAGTACCGTTGCGCCTGTATCCCTGAACATTCTCGCCATCCGCGTGGACTTTCCGACAGATGTGAGCGATGAGACCACGGGTAACGGTAACTTCGACTATCGGAGCCCGGCGGAATTTGAGCAGGCGGAAGGTCACGTTATCGACCAGGCGCCACACGACAGACTGTATTTCGAGCGCCATCTATCGGCCATGAATGCCTACTATGACGCCGTATCCTACGGGCAATTCAGCACCACCGCACGGGTTGTACCAGACGCGCTCGTTGCCGCCTACACCTTGCCCCGACAGATGTCGTTCTACAGCCCCAATGTAGATTTCTTTGACCCGCTAAAGGTAGAGCGGCTTGTGGACTTCGTAACCGACACTTTCGCCGCAGCCGACCAAGACCCCTCTATAGATTTCGCGGCCTACGATGCCTTTATCATCTTCCACGCGGGATCAGATCTCCAGCACGATCGTCTGCTCAACAGCCCCAGTGATCTCCAATCAGGATTTTTGCGAATTGGCGACGAACGTCCGCCGATTCTGGTCGACGGGGGAGCGGTTGAAATACGGGAGATGATACTCATGCCCGAGACCACCTCTCAAGACAGCAATATCGGCGCATTGAATGTGACACTGGCTCACGAATTCGGACATCAACTGAGCCTGCCAGATCTCTATAGCACCTTCAGCTTTGCACCTGGCGTCGGCAGCTT
>JABIQT010001092.1 GCA_018667995.1 Candidatus Latescibacterota bacterium | reverse complement strand
GAGATCGGAGGATTATGTGGTGGCGGCTATCATTGCCGGCGCAACAGATGCCAGAGTCATTCGACGCCACCTGCTGCCCGCATTCATGAGCTACTTGATTGTGAATCTCACGTTGGCCATACCTGGCATGATTCTGGGCGAGACTGCCCTGAGCTTTCTTGGCCTCGGTCTTCGGGAACCCGTGGTCAGCTGGGGTGTGCTGCTAAGTGTAGCCCAGGATGTTAAGGTCGTTATTCTCTACCCATGGATCCTGACCCCGGGCGCATTTGTGGTAGCTACTGTACTGGCCTTTAATTTCCTAGGTGATGGGCTGCGCGATGCCGCGGATCCCTATCATACATAAGACCATCGCTGAGGCACGGAGCCGTGAAGTCTACCCGGATGATCCAGCGCCCCAACATACACAGCGCGACTAAATTTGTCCGGGGGCTTGGTACAAGAAGCCCGTTAATTGATACGAACGAGATAATATCTATGACTGATTCAGTGCTGCGAATAGAGGGTCTCAGGACCGAGTTCAAACTGGATGAGGGACTGCTCAAGGCCGTCGATGGTGTCGATCTTACCATTAACCGTAATCAGACGGTAGGAATAATCGGCGAGAGCGGCTGCGGCAAGAGCGTACTGGCGCAGTCCATTCTGCAGATTATCACTAAGCCCGGTCGCATTGTAGGAGGCTCTATTTCGCTCACTTTACCGGGTGAGCAACCCGTCGACATTGCTCGCCTTGATCCCTTGGGCAGGGACATGCGGTCCATTCGTGGCGCCGCTATCTCAATGATATTTCAGGAGCCAATGACAAGTCTCTCTCCGGTACATACGATAGGCGACCAGGTCACCGAGGTTGTCCTGGAACATCGTACCAAGGTCCGTGCCGAGGCACTTGCTCAGGCCGTGGATATGCTTGGGCGAGTAGGAATTTCTAACCCGAAATCTCTCATCAAGGATTACCCTCACCAGTTGTCAGGCGGATTGAGGCAGCGTGTGATGATCGCGCTCGCGCTCGCCTGTCACCCCCAGCTGCTAATCGCGGACGAACCGACCACAGCACTGGACGTCACCGTGCAGGCACAGATCCTCGCTGTAATGAAGACCCTTCAGCAACAGTTTGGAATGGCCATCCTATTTATTACACATGATCTCGGCGTCATGGCCCGAATGGCTGACGTAGTTGCCGTTATGTACCTGGGACAAGTGGTGGAGCAAACGTCCGTACACCAAATCTTCAAGAATCCTCTCCATCCGTATACCAGAGGTCTGATGGCTTCGGTACCACGCCTGGGACACGGCAAAGAAAGGCTCCAGGCGATCACGGGTACAGTGCCCGCCCCCATCAATCTTCCCCGGACCTGTCGTTTTCTTGGTCGTTGTCCCGAAGCGCGTCCCGGGCTCTGTGATCAGGGAGTACCATCGTTGATAGAGGTAGCACCAAACCACAGTGTACGATGCCGCTTACACGAGGGACGCCAACCATGACCGGATCCTCAGAGGTCATTTTGGATATTCGTGGTCTGAAGAAGCACTACCCGGTGGAGCGGGGCTTCTTTCGCAAAACAGTGGCACACGTCAGGGCAGTGGATGATGTTAATCTAACGCTATATCGTGGAGAGACTCTGGCGCTTGTGGGTGAATCGGGGTGTGGCAAGACGACCCTGGGACGATGCGTCTTACGGGTCCTTGAAGCGACGGAGGGCGCCATATTCTTCAGTGCCAACGGAAAGAACGCCGTGGATCTCACTGCTCTGGGAAAGAAGGAACTTCGATCGCTCCGACCACATATTCAGATGATCTTTCAAGACCCTTTTGCATCCCTCGACCCGCGAATGACAGTGCTTGATATTGTCTCCGAACCCCTCGTTGAATCCGGCATGGCGAGCGGAACTGATCGTGCCGATCGTGTCCGCGAACTGATGGAGGCTGTAGGACTCGATGTCCGCCATCTTAACCGTTATCCCCATGCCTTCAGTGGTGGGCAGCGACAGCGGATCGGCATAGCACGTGCCCTTGCTCCGGGACCCGACCTGATAGTCTGCGACGAACCTGTGTCTGCCCTGGACGTTTCCGTGCAGGCGCAGATTCTCAACCTGTTGAAGGACCTTCAGGCGCAGTTCGATCTCACCTATCTGTTCATATCCCATGACCTGGCTGTAGTCGAGCACATCGCCGACAGAGTGGCCGTCATGTATGTGGGACGAACCGTGGAGCTGGCACCAGCCGACGAGCTCTTCCGTCGCCCGCGGCATCCTTATACGGAGGCACTCCTGGCGGCTGTACCACAACCGGACCCCGACCATGTTCCCCCCACGGTCGGACTGGCAGGGGAGATTGCCAATCCAGCGGATCCTCCCTCGGGATGTTACTTCCATCCTCGCTGTCCTTACGTCCAGAACATCTGCAGAACTGATACTCCTTCATGGACAGAATTGGAGCCCGGGCATTATAGCGCCTGCCACTTTGCCGATACGCTTGAGCTTATGGGAGTGGAGACGTTGTGATCATACTCGGATTCCTTGCGTTCGTGGCGGTTCTGACGCTCAGTGTAAAAGCAGGCGCCTACTTGATGGGGCGCCGAGCGGGCGCGCAGATCGCGCTGAGACACCGTGAGGCAGAACATATCATGGAAAGCAGGGAGCCCCCTGATACGTGGTCTGATTCACACGACCGTGTCAACAGGTTGGATGGACTGATTGCGTATTTTCGTCAGTCGCAACTTGTGGCTGATGAGCCCACGAGAGAGTTCCTGCTCAACGAACTCCAGGACGTCCGTCAAAGATGGGAAGCTGGGCGCCGTCCGGATAAGAAGGACTCTAAGCAGTAGCAAGTTTTTACCGGAAGCGCTGACACTTGCCCTGTCCGTCACGTAATCCGAGCACCGGATTGCTGTTAGAATCTGTATTCCACAGTGAACTCTCTTTCAAAACCATACCCCCGCAACTCGAAATACCAGCAACGTGAGCATCCTACCGTTGGATTTTGTCCACTTACCAGATCTACGACCGATTCATTGGGCAATCACTCGTTCCGAGTCGTTGACCTTTCTCTCGGATCAGAGGGTATATAAAGTGGGCTTCTTTGCGCCGGTAACAACGAGACTGGCAACCTACACCGCCCTATACCAATAGAATTGGTAGCCCACGGTATCCAGATGTACCGGTCATGGCGAATAGCGCACGTAGCGGGGCATTCGAGTGAACCAGAAAAGTCATAGTGACGCTGAATATCAGACGTAAAAGTCACAAGTAGGAATGTCTCAACCAGATTTTACCGGGTGCTGTCCAATTCAGTAGCGTGCAGGGCAGTCAAGTTGATAATCGGTATCAGTACGAGACACCAAACCCAAAAAACTGGGAACTCAAAGGACAAATTAGAGCAATATACTTGACAAAGTTGATCATGTTACTTATCTGTGCCACTAATGCAGCGCTTCGAAATTCCGGCACATTCAGGTGCCAAACAGTTCCATGTTAGCTGGGTAGAGTGAACCAGCCCAAGGAGGACGCATCCATGTTAGCTGATGAATTCAGCACCATATTCCGAGAAGAGCACCGCGATATACGGGACGCACTGCTCGATCTAATCGACGCGTTTCAGGCCCGGGATAGGGAAGCGATCAATACGCTTCTGGGCAGAACGGCCGTACTCACAGGCCCGCACTTTCGCTATGAAGAGGAGTCTTTGTATCCGGCTCTCACAGAGATATTTGGCTCAGATTATATCGAGCATCTCTTAGCGGATCACGATCGGGCTATCGGCATCGCTCACAGACTCATTGATATTGCGGGTGAGGATGTATTGACAGATGCAAAAGTCAAAGAGGCGGTACAGCTGATTCGACAAGTATTGCCCCACGTCAGTGATTGTGACGGGCTATCTATCATGGTCGAGCGATTTCAGGAAGAGCAGGTCCAGTCGATTCTTGACTCGCGTGACGCCTCACGTAGCGAGGATCTCGATCTAATTCGCTGGACCCAGCAAATTCGGCCACGATCCGCCGTCAAAGTGGTTGAGCCAGCTCTGTAGCTATCGAAATGAGAATCGGGGCGGGTTTTCCGGGCAGTCGAATTTCGGAGAACCCGCCGTCTCTATGGCATTTCCGGTTTCACATTCGTGATTCTATTTGTGCGTGCGTTCGTTCTTCCCAGATATTCCGCTGCAATACGACTCATCACTGGTCGCAGAAAGGAAATCTGGCTGTCTGGACCGTACACGCCCAGTCTGGCTGAGATGATAAACGATTGTGACAGTAGAATTCGAGTGACTGTCCGTACAGCCCTTTAGCTGGCATACAATACCAAACCACCATCAGATAAGTTCCCTTATGAATTTAGGAGTACAGTGCCGAATTTCAGCGTTACCCATCTGCAGCAATTAGAAGCTGAGAGCATGCATATTATGCGCGAAGTTGCAGCCGAGTTCGAACGACCAGTCATGTTGTACTCGGTTGGCAAGGATTCCGCGGTAATGCTTCGCCTCGCGCAGAAATCATTCTATCCGCAGAGACTCCCCTTTCCACTTCTTCATGTTGACACAGGATTCAAGTTCAAGGATATGTATGCATTTCGCGATAGGATGGCGGCGGAATTGGGTGCGAATCTGATCGTTCACCGTAACGAAGAAGCCATCGCTAACGGTACCAGTCCATTCGTACTTGGGACACAACGATGCTGCGGTCTTCTCAAGACATCTGCATTGTTGGACGCCCTGAATACCGGTAATTATGATGCCGCCATCGGAGGTGCGCGAAGAGACGAGGAGAAGTCTCGAGCTAAGGAAAGGGTATTCTCATTCAGAGATGAGTTCGGCCAATGGGACCCCAAAAACCAACGCCCCGAACTCTGGAATCTGTATAACTGCCGCGTCGCGAAGGGAGAGTCCATTCGGGTATTCCCACTTTCAAACTGGACCGAACTTGACATCTGGATGTACATCCACCAAGAGAATATCCCCGTGGTGCCGATGTATTTCGCCGAAGAGCGGCAGGTGGTGGTCCGCAGCGAACTACTAATACCCGCGGATGCGAACACGCGTCTGTTACCTGGCGAAAAACCGAAGCGCGTGATGTGCCGTTTTAGGACGCTCGGCTGTTCACCATGTACCGGCGCTGTCCGATCCAAGGCAATCACAGTTACTGATATCATTGAAGAGATGATGACAGTTCGGATATCCGAACGATCTACGAGGATCATCGACCATGATCAGGAGGGATCCATGGAGATGAAGAAGCGCGAAGGTTACTTCTAGATAGTCCGTTGAACAGCTTTTTCAATTAGACCACGTAACTCTTGGGTGCGACCTTTAAATGGCAGACATTCATTCTTTTGTGAAAGAGAACACATCAAAGCAACTCCTTCGTATAAGTACAGCCGGAAGCGTAGACGATGGGAAGTCTACCTTGATCGGGCGTCTGCTGACTGATTCTAAGAATATCTATGAAGATCAGTTATCGTCCCTGGAGAAATTGCGCAGGAATAACAGCGATCCGGACCTTGCATTTCTTTTGGACGGGCTGAAAGCCGAGCGCGAACAGGGCATTACGATTGACGTGGCTTACAGGTATTTCTCAACGCCGGGAAGAAAGTTTATAATAGCCGATACCCCAGGGCATGACCAATATACGCGCAATATGGCTACAGGAGCTTCAACCGCAAATCTATCCATCGTTTTGATAGATGCTCGTAAGGGTCTGCTCACACAGTCGAAGCGGCACGCTTTCATTAGTTCGCTGTTTGGCATCAATCATATCGTTGTAGCTGTAAACAAGATGGATCTCGTTGAATACAATGAGTCGGTCTTCGAAGAGATTAAGCAGTCTTTTGTGAACTACGCAGCAAAACTTAATATCGGCGATATCAGGTTTGTCCCAATCAGCGCCTTGCACGGAGACAACGTAGTTGAAATGACGGATCGGATGGCCTGGTATCACGGTCCGACTATCCTGGAAGTTCTCGAAGACGTACAATTCCTCAGCGATCGCAACTTGATAGATCTAAGGTTTCCGGTCCAGTATGTGATAAGGCCGAACCAAGATTTTCGTAGCTATGCGGGCACAGTGTCATCTGGCATTATGCGGACGGGCGACGAGGTACTCATCCTGCCTGGTGAAATTCGTACTCGGATAAAGTCAATCGATACGTACGATGGTGAGATTGAGGTCGCATTTCCGCCCATGTCCGTCTCTGTACGATTGGAGGATGAAGTAGATGTGAGTCGAGGCGATATGATCGTACACGCTAAGAACCTACCGCGCGCGGAGTCTCGCTTTGAAGCGATGGTGATCTGGATGAGTGAAACACCCATGGAAACCAATAGCCGATACATTCTGAAGCACGCCACACAGGCCGTCAACGTGCGAATGGATCAATTGTTATATCGAGTTGACATTGAGACACAACGTAAACAGTCGACGGACCGGTTGGCGCTCAATGAGATCGGGCGCGTTGCGTTTACGGCGGCTCGACCTCTGT
>JABIQT010000831.1 GCA_018667995.1 Candidatus Latescibacterota bacterium | reverse complement strand
TTGAGTAGTTTTGGACTCCGTGATTCTTGGAGCAGATCTTGAGAATCTGTGTCGGATTCCAAGATCAGCCTGTGAAGTTGGGTATCCCGCCTTTTCTCGATGGTGCTACAGGTGTCACAAATCGTGTTTTCAAAGGAGATGCACTAGGGCTACGACAACTGGCTGTCGATGCGGTCGTTGAGAATTACATAGATTCTATCGTTAGGCCGTTTACTCGCTGCAAGGTGGATTAACCTGGCATAGGTACCGCATTCGCATCCTCCGTCGTAATGCTCCAGTCCGCTAGCCGTAACCTCATCTCATGCAACACGTCAGCGAGGCGTGTGTCGTCGACAACATTTTCCAATTCCCACGGATCACTCCCAAGATTGTAGAGCTCGTCCCTGTCGCCCATGGGATCATGCACGTATTTCCACTCCTGCGTGCGCACCATCTTTCGGCGTCCTTCCGCCTCGCGCCATTGGAGCGTTCGGATCAAGGTGTCACGTCCCCAGGGCTTCGGCATGCTCTGCAGATCCGACATCTTAAATGGGGGACCACCCGCTCCGTATTCTGAGAACGCAGCGTCGCGAGGAGGTTCGGCTGTCACCGTTGGTAGCGGCGTGCCGTGCATATCAGCCGGGGTGTCCAGACCTTGAAGGCGCAGCAGTGTAGGCACCACATCTATAAGATTGACCATGCTCTCGTCCCGAACTCCTTCCGGCAAGCTCCCGGGCCACGAGACAATAAGCGGCACACGTGTCAGACAGTCGTAAAACACCCCTCCTTTGCACTGCATGGCATGTTCGCCCATGAAATCACCATGGTCTGAGCAGAATACGACGATAGTGTTCTCTCGCAGATCCAATCGTTCCAGGGCGTCCAGAATCTGTCCTATACTGTCGTCTATGAAACGCACCATACCATAGTACACGCCCATGACACCATATAGGTCGTCAAGGTCATCGTTGTGGATCCCGAGCATCTCGTAGAGGATTCGATTGCGCTCGGGCGACCGGCCGTCGCTGAACTCATCGTCCCGCCAGGTGGGCAGGTCGATGGCATCCTTCGGGAACATTGAAGCATACTTTTCCGGGACGACCCAGGGCTCGTGCGGGTCGGGAAATGATACCCAGAGTGCGAAGGGATCGCTACCATGTTTTTCGAGAAACCTGATGGTTTGGCCGGCAACCAACCCCGTGCTGTAGTCTTCGAGTGGATAGTCCGATACAGCATACGAGAACCGGGGATTCTGGCGGGGCATGGTACTTCGCAATTCGTGGGCTGCGTTGACACCCTCCTGTGGCCTGAACCAGTCCATACCACGGTTGGGCGTATTCGTCAAGCCGCTATGATTAATCTCACACCAGGTATCGAATAGGGCAAGGTCGTCGGTGGTTTGGAAGCAGTGATTCTTGCCGATCAATCCCGTGTGGTAACCGGCATCCCGCCATTGTCGAAAGGCATGATTGGCGTCGGGCGGCATCATTGTTTCATTTCGCCGTCCCCCATGACTGTGGGGGAACTGAGACGTCCAGAATGAGATTCGTGCCGGGACACAGAGGGGGTGGGGCGTGATAGCGTGATCAAACAGGACACCGGTGTTTGCCAGTCGTGCCATACCGGGTGTGTCACAGAATGTGTTCCCGTATAGATGGCTGGCTGTGGCCTTCTGCTGGTCAGTCATGATGACAATGACATTGGGACGATCGGACATAGCGAACCTCTTCGGGAATATGGGAGCAATCAGGCGGCTGTCTAATCTGAGCTTGGGACACTATATTAAAAGATCGTATTCGTGATGTCGAGGGCATATAGCGTACAATGCCACGCGATCAGACACAATCTGTGGGGTCAGGAGTAAAATAATGAAAATCTGTCTTGCCGGTGAAGGCGCAATGGGCTTCAACCACATCAAGGTCCTGAAGGAGTTGGATGATATTGAAGTCGTAACACTGGCCGGTGGCGTGGCTGATGACGCTGCTGCCTTTGCCAGAGAATGGGGAATTCCCCATCATTCTCTTCGATTGGAGGAGTGTTTAGAGCAGCCGGCGGTGGAGGCCGTTCTATTGGCGACTCCTAACCAGGTGCATGCCGACCAGGCGATCCTGGCAATGGAAATGGGCAAGCATGTGCTGGTGGAAATACCCATGGGGCTGAACCTGGAAGAGGCAGAACGAGTGGCAGAGGCAGAGATGCGCACCGGTCGGGTTTGCATGGTTTGTCACACTGGTCGCTACGGCGCCGCACAGCGAGAGATCGTACGGCGTGTGCATCAGGGGGAACTGCATCTGCATCACATCGTACAGCAGACCTACTTCTTCCGGCGTGAAAACACCAACATGTTCGGTAAGGCACGATCCTGGACGGACGAGCTTCTATGGCATCAGGCCTGCCACATGGTGGATTTCATGTTCTGGTTATTCGGTGAACCTGATATCGAGGTCTGGGCACAGTCCGGTCCGCCTCACGCCTCTCTCGGCATTCCTATGGATATCACCATCGGCATGCGGTCCGATTCAGGATGTCTCGTTACCTCGGCCAATTCTTTCAATAATCATGGGCCGATATCTGCCAACTACCGCTTTATCGGTGAAGAGGAGACCTTGCTGTTCGAAAAAGGCAGGTTAACGGATCATGAGGGGCGTGAAATTCCGGTCGAAGGTGGAGGATTGGCAGCTCAGGACCGTGAATTCTTCGACGCAATCATTCAGAAACGCAAACCCTTTACCAGCTGTGAGGCCTGCCTGCCTGTCATGGCTATCCTGGATCGGTTGCAGCGGAGTTTTCTTACTGGGAGTGATTGAACCAAAGAGGCACGGTGCAACAAGCATTGGAAGAGTAAGACTGTTAAATCATGACGATTCCGTTTAGAATGTTCACGCCTGTATTTCCGGAGTTTCCGTATCTTCGTGCTCTTGAGGTAACAAGCCGTGGTACCGTGGTTCATCCTCAGAACTGCCTCTCCTCATGCAGCGATGAATCCCACCGTCGGAACTCGAGGTCTTTGAGCAATGCTTCTTTCGCTGTGGTCGTGCCGATACGCTTCAAGGCCTCGGTCAGGAACATGCCGACGTGGCCGCAAGGATGGTTAAGATGGTGAATCAGTGCGGCTTCCGAATCAGAGGCCTGTTTGCCCATTTTGGCCAGTGCCATTGCAGCGTTGACGTGGACGAGAAACCGGATGGGCCAGTTATTGTCAATAAGTTCATCCCAACCGTCAGCGTCCACAGACAGAAGATCGCACAGGGCTCCCTGGGAATCTGAGTCACCGATGGTTCCCAGTGCTATGGCTGCGTAGCGGATGATGCGGTGTGACGGATCATCCAGTAGCGCCATTAACCGAGGCACCGCCGGTTGACTGGAAGGTCCGATCTCTCCCAGAGCGAATATCGCATTCATTCGAGTCCATTCATGGGGGGCATCCAGCAGGGAGAGCAGAGGCGTCACGGCATCGGCACCTATGGCAATGAGTGCGTACGCAGCGTCATCCATGGTCACAGTCGATTTCTTGTGGAAGAACGGCTCGTCCTCGAGAGATTCCCTGAGGCCCGATGCTTCGAGAATCTTGGTGAGCGGCACTATGGACCCAC
>JABIQT010000790.1 GCA_018667995.1 Candidatus Latescibacterota bacterium | reverse complement strand
GGTTGTAGATAGCTCACCCTCATCATCTTCATAGTTATATTTTACTCGCGCCGAAGAGAAGTCCTCCACACCCGCATATCGCGCCGTCATGCCGGCGACGATTTTGAGCTCGTCGTCGGAGGGTTCGCCCTCTATGAGAGTGATGGGGCCGGTAATACCAATCGTCTCCATCTTCCAACGACCCGGGGTGTAGCGATCCAGAAACTTATTCTCGCCCTCCTCTCGTCCAATCACGACTTTGCAGCCTTCACTCAACCTGAAGTGACGGCCGACTTTCAGCAGCATCACGTCGTCCATTGTCAGATTTTCTTTGCCTTCGAATTTAAAGAAATCCATTACACGTCGGGCGAAGTTTTTGTCCGTGAGAAAGCAGCATCCTCCAGCGGGCGAAGGGTATTCCTTGATTCCGTAGTCCTTAGCCAACTGCATCTGTGCCTGTCGAGAGCGCCCCTGGATGTCGCCCAGTTGTTCCCGATCGACCCAGCCCTCCTCCTCAGCAACCGTCGGAGGCAATAGTTTTGCGGAAAGTGGGCGCAGCAACAAGCCTTCCATGTCCGCATCGCGCTCAATAACACGCATCGGTTGGGTGCGCTGTGACATGGGACGTTGGCCTAGTACCTCGCCGGTGAACATAAAATGCGCCCCAATCTCCTTCATGTACTCCTTAGCTCGTTGAAACATGAAGATACGGCAATCGATGCAAGGGTTTACCGCCGAACCATATCCGTATTTGGGATCTGTAAGGATCTTTAGATAGTCTGGACCAGAGATGTCGACCATTTCAACTGGTATCTCGAGCTTGGCTCCTGCCTGAAAGGCTTCATTGCGCACGGGCTTCTTCTTGCGCGTTTTGGCACGCCGGTTGTGCTCCACTACACAGAACCCCGTGTAGAATGTCAGTCCCTGCACTTCTATTCCCTGTCGCATTAGCATTGCCGCAGCAATGGTGCTGTCTAACCCACCTGATAACAGTCCAACTGCTTTTATATGTTTGCCCACCATGATCTCCTATCGTTCCGGATAATTCGCTACTTCTACTTCACCGCATCGGCCTGAATTTACTTTTCACAAACTATCTTTGAGCTTTTCTGCAAGCATCCTGAACGCCTGTGTTTGCGGCGAATCAGGCTCTTGCTTGACGATAGGAATTCCCTTATCACCAGCGAGGCATATAGAAGGGTCGATGGGAATCTCGCCGAGGAATGGTACACCCAGTGCCTCTGCCGCCCGCTTGCCACCACCCGTGGTGAAAATGTCGGTACGTTCATTACAGTGAGGGCAGATGAAATGGCTCATGTTCTCAACCATCCCAAGAATCGGCACATTTACCTGCTGGAACATAGCAACACCTCGGCGCGCATCGATCAACGCCACATCCTGTGGGGTGGTGACGACGACCCCTCCGGTCAGAGCCACTGACTGTGTGAGCGTGAGATGTGCATCTCCAGTTCCCGGAGGCATATCGATGATCAGACAGTCCAACTCTCCCCACATCACGTCGCGAAGAAGCTGCTGGACGGCCTGGTGAACCATAGGACCACGCCACGTCACGGACTGATCCTCAGGTATCAAGAATCCGAAGGACATCATCTTTATGTCGTGACTAATCAGCGGAATTAACTGCTGGCCGATGACACCAGGCTGATCCTTACTGCCCATCATAGTGGGGATACTGGGGCCATAGATATCAGCATCCAGGAGCCCAACACTTGCCCCGGACTCCGCGAGCGCTACAGCGAGATTCACGGAAGTGGTAGACTTTCCCACTCCTCCCTTTCCACTGGCCACTGCAACGATAGATTTAACTCCGGGAAGTTCGATTTTGCCCTGCGCAGCCCCCATGGGTTGTTGTGCGCCGGAAGCGGCACCGGGCGGCGGTCCCAATATCTGAACATCCTCTACATCCGGTAATCTGCTAACTGCCTCACGTGCAGCCACTGTTATCGATTGGCGCGTCGGCTCGTCCTGTGTCGAAAAGCCCAGCACGAAGGAAACGGTACTACCCTCCACGTCCACATTCTTCACAAGACCGAATGATACGATATCACGATCGAATCCGGGGTATTTTACCTGCTTCAAAACATCCATCACGTCTTGTTCAGAGATTGCTGCCATTTATTGAACTCCCGATAGTATAGTGTCACGAGTATATAAGAATATTGACTCTGTCGTAGGCAATTGGGGGAATAGCATGTGCGCCTGTCTCATCTCCCTTTGCGCACGTAAAGCTTGTATTCATTGTTCTGGATCACCGAATCCAATAGTGCATGCCCGTTGCTTTTACACCACGCCGGCAGGTCCTCAAGGATCTGTTCATCGTCGGCTAGGATTTCGAGGACCTCGCCGGCTGCCATATCCTTGATCTTCTCTGCGGTTCGTATGATCGGTACTGGACACATCAGGCCGTATGTGTCTATGGTCTGCTCGAAAATCATTGGCTCACCCGATG
This sequence comes from Candidatus Latescibacterota bacterium, assembly GCA_018667995.1. GTDB lineage: Bacteria > JAAXHH01 > JAAXHH01 > JAAXHH01 > JABIQT01 > JABIQT01. The sequence continues at coordinate 649 of JABIQT010000790.1, read as the reverse complement.
ACAGGATCCATTCGCGCCTGCGATGAGCCTCAGGCGGTCTACAATGGAAGACAGCGCAACTATAGTCTTATCTATTTCATCATTCGTATTCGAAGGTCCGAGCGTCAGAAGAAGCGTACTCCGCGCATCGCGATTACTCAAACCGATTGCTCGCAAAACATGAGACGACTTCTCCGTGTGGGTGCTGCACGAAGACCCCACGGAGGCAGCGACACCGTCAGCATCCAACATCAATACGACGGATTCACTATCTGCGTCTGGAATTGTAAGGCTGAGATGACCCGGAATTCGGTGTTCAGGGTGGCCGTTGAGCCTTATTCCGGATATCTTGTGTTGTAGGCCATTTAACAGACGCAACGTCAAGGCACGCACATGAGAGTTGCGGGTTGACATCTCACTGGCTGCCAGTGCAGAAGCCACACCAAATCCGACGATTGCTGCCGTGTTCTCCTGGCCTCCACGCCTACCATTTTCCTGTATCCCACCGTCTAACAAAGGTCGAATCCGAGTTCCTTGACGAACAAAAAGGGCCGCTGCGCCTTGCCCCCCTCCCATAGACTGGGCAGAGATAGAGGCTGAATCCACGGGGGTTTCCTTTACATCGAACGGGAGAATTCCGGCGGAGCAGACAGCATCCGTGTGGAGTAGC
>JABIQT010000576.1 GCA_018667995.1 Candidatus Latescibacterota bacterium | reverse complement strand
TGCCATGCACATCCTCCTAAGTCATATGGCGATTTTCCAGATTGTATTCTCGAAGAACAGATCCAACATCTATACAGATCCAACATTTATATTGATGACAGCTACCATACGGGCGGCTGACTCGACCTCTGGTCAACGCCGGCGTCAATACTCGGCCAGCCTCTTCAGCATCTTTCCGTAACATCGAAGTCCCCGCTCAAAACTGGCCAGTCTGAAGTATTCATTGGGCGCATGAATGCACTCGTCCTCAAGACAGAATCCAAACATAACTGTATGCACTCCAAGCTTGTCCAGAAAAAGGGAACAGATCGGGAGACTGCCACCCAATCTCACATAATAGGGTTCCACGCCATACTCATCTTTGAGGACCTCATGGGCCGCCTTATTGCCGGGGTGATCGGCCGGCATCAGATAGGGATGTGCGTGACTGGACAAAGGTATTACACGGGCACTTGCCCCCTCGGGACTGTGAGCATCCACGTGTCGAGTCACAGCTGAGATAATCTCTTCAGGTGACTGATCTGCCACGAGTCGACAGGTGATCTTGGCATGGGCCGCGGAGGGAATCACGGCCTTGACGCCTTCCCCCTGGAAGCCCCCCCAGATCCCGTTAATCTCCAATGTCGGACGGGCCCATGCGCGCTCGTACGTGGTGTATCCGGCCTCGCCGAAGACCTCTGAAAGACCGAGTTGATCTTTGTAGGCCTGCTCATCAAAGGGTACCTGATTAATGAGACGTCGCTCGTTGTCGGTGATCGGAACCACACTGTCGTAGAAACCATCAACTGTGATTCGCCCTGCCGCGTCGTGCATGGTATCCAGAAGATGGGACAGGGCGTGCAGCGGATTTTGCACCGCCCCACCAAAAATCCCAGAGTGCAGATCTGTTGCGGGTCCACTCACATCAACCTGCATGGCACAGATCCCCTTGAACCCGACGAATAGCGCCGGCTGATCCTCCCGCCATTGCAGACCATCGGCACTCAGCACCAGGTCACAGGCCAGGTGGTCCTTGTACCTGTCAATGAACTCCGGAATCTGTGGACTACCAATTTCCTCCTGCCCCTCAAACATGAACCTAACGTTCACGGGCAAGGTACCCTCTGTCGATAAAAGGGCCTCGACCGCCAGGATCGGAATCAACATATTTCCTTTGTCGTCCGAGGCACCTCGGGCAAAGATCCGACCATCCTCTATTACAGGCTCGAAGGGCGGCCGCACCCATTCTTCAGCGGGATCTGCCGGTTGCGTATCAAAATGTCCATAGATAAGTATGGTAGGCCTGTCTTCAGCATGCAACCATTCGCCAACCACCACGGGATGTCCTCCAGTGGGTAGAATCTCCACGCCGTCTATGCCTGCTGATCGCATTCTTTCGGCGACCCAGTGGGCAGCCGTCCGAATATCGGCCTCATGATCCGAAAGACTGGATACACTGGGAATTCTAAGAAAGGCGACCAACTCGTCCAGATACTGTTGATTATGATCTTGAATATAGGCCAGCCAGTCGTGCATCATTTACTCCTTGGGGTGAGGGCAAAACATGGTTCAGGCATGCACTCCTGTCAAGAGGGAAGTTGCCATGGGCAAGGTCTACGAAGGCCCGGTGACTGGGTACCATATTACAAGGTTTCGTAAGGTTGACTATTCGCAGGGCCATCTTATATTCGGTCGAATCCAATACGGTCATATCGAATCTTGGTTCCAAACCCACAGGAGAATCACATGAAGCTCGCATTCTACAACGACTTCAATCTCGGAGTCATCAAATCAGATCGAATAATCGATGCCTCCGATGCCGTTGCAGACTGTACTACAAACAGTCCTCAAGTGATATTGGAGATGGTGATTGAGAACTGGGGGGTCTATTCGGAGCGTATTCTGACGTCCACAGACGAACAGGATGGCGTTGAACTGGATTCTGTGACCCTGTGTTCTGCCGTACCCCGGCCGGGACAACTGGTATGTCTTGCCGGCAACTACATCGAGCCGGATCACCCAGACAAAGGTACTTTCAACGCTTTCCTGAAATCAAACACGTCCCTCATGGGGCACCGATCAGAAGTGGAGTTGCCATCGGCTGAAGCAAGCGTCTTCCATTTCGAGCCCGAACTGGCAGTTGTAATGGGAAAGCGGGCCACCAAATTGTCTCCCGATGAAGCTCTTGATTACGTCTTCGGTTACACCCAGTTCATCGACGTTTCAGCGCGCGGTCTGCCGGGTGGCTTCTTTCTGGGTAAGAGCTGGCACACGTTCGGCCCAATGGGACCTGCGCTCGTGACGGCAGATGAGGTGGGAGACGCCAATGAGCTACCGGCGAAGATGTGGGTCAACGGCGCATTGAAGCACGATTTCAATACCAACGAGATGGGACGCCACATACCGGAACTTCTGGCTGAAGTCACCAGTGTTCTGACACTGGAACCCGGAGATGTGGTATCAACTGGCACCCATCACTACGCGCTATCTCCCATTCAGGACGGCGATAAGCTCACGCTGGCAGTCGACCGCATGGGGCCGGCGTTGGAGATCTCCGTCAAAGATGAGAGGAAGCGAACCTGGGAGAGGTAGACGGGGCCACCACGATTATTGCGAGTTACGCGGAGAGGCCGTCAAGCGACACGCGCGAATAACCAACCACGGGTACCGACATAGCCTTGGGGAAAGTCTAGAACATTATC
>JABIQT010000789.1 GCA_018667995.1 Candidatus Latescibacterota bacterium | reverse complement strand
GCGACAGACTCGACCTCAAGCGCGCTGAAGGCACGAGGCTGGCCGCGTGAACGTTGGGGCGGCCAGCCCCTAACAGGCAAGAACTCGGTACTCTCAAGTAATAAACTTGAGAGTACCGAGTTCTCAGCCGTCTGAGCCGTTTCCTGCCCTCAGCTTACACACCTCAATTGCCAAGTCCACCCATTCCTTTGTGAGTTCGCGGAAGCGCCGGTAGCTCTCCACCTGCCGCTCCACCTCGTCCCTCTTTTCTTTGCGCACGTACTCGGTGTGCCCCTTGCCCCGGTGCGTGTAGCTCAGCTGGGCGTACTCTCCACCCCAACTCCTGCTCTGCACTGAGAGCGATCCCGGACGCATGTCGCCGAGGGCCGCAAGTTCGGCTTTGATCCGCTCGATTCGTCTCGTGATGTCGTGTATCTTGTCCATGAATGTATCATTAGCATGATACATCTGCGATGTCAAGTGTGGCCGGGACGGAACTTTTTGGGAGAAGTCGATGCGGTTATGGAGGCATTGGTGGGAGTGGAGTCGTCAGTTGCGCCCGGCCTGTGCTCGGGGCAGGACGTTCATGTGGATGCTGGCAGTGCTGATCGGCTTCACTGTGCGAACGGACCTGCTGGGGGTGACCAGCTTCGTGCGCAGCCTGGGGCTGTGCGGAACCTGCTACGACCGGATGCTGGACTTCCTACACAGCAGTGCTCTCGACGTGGCACAGTTGACGCGGACCTGGACCAAGCTGGTGCTGAGTACACACCCCGGACTGCTTCGCTGCAACGGACGCGTTGTGCTGGTGGGAGACGGGATCAAGGTCGGGAAGTCGGGCCGGAAGATGCCGGGGGTCAAGAAGCTGCATCAGCAGTCGGAAGCCAACACCAAACCGACATACATCATGGGGCACTCATGCCAGGCGGTGTGTGTGCTGGCCACCGGCTTGCTCAGTGTTGTGGCCATTCCATTGGCCGCGCGCATTCATGAAGGAGTTGTCTTCTCGAACCGGGACAAGCGGACGTTGCTCGACAAAATGATCGCGCTGCTTGGCGAGACTGGCATTGATGCCTCTTTCTATTTCGTGGCCGATGCCTACTACGCTTCACGCAAAGTGATCCTGCCCCTGCTCAACGCCGGGAACCATCTGCTCACCCGGGTGCGGACCAATGCCGTCGCCTATCTTGCGGCCCCGGTCCCGAAGGTCAGGAAGCGGGGCAGGCCGAGGAAGTATGGGCAGAAAATTGCACTGAAGTCACTGTTCGATCATCCCGAAACCATGGAGGCGGTGGCCAGTCCCGTATACGGAGAGTGTGACGTGACACTGCGCATCTGCTCAATTGATCTGCTCTGGCGCCCCGTTGGCGCCATAGTCCGCTTCGTGGCGGTGACACATCCCACGCGCGGGAAGTGCATTCTGCTGTGCACCGATCCCGAACTCACGCCGATCGAGATAGTCCGCTTGTACGGTTACCGCTTCAAGATCGAGGTGAGCTTCAAGCAGTCACTGCATGTGGTGGGCGCCTTCCTGTATCACTTCTGGATGGCTCCAATGCAGCCGATCAAACGCAACGGCGGAAACCAGTATCTACACCACAAGACAGACGCCTACCGGAATGCAGTCAGAAGGAAGACGGCCACCTATCACCGGTTCATGCAGTTGGGCCTGATTGCCCAGGGAATCATGCAGGTGCTCGCGACGACGGTGCCAGATCTAGTGTGGGGTTCGTTCGGTTCCTGGCTACGCACCGTGCGACCTGGAATCTGCCCTTCCGAAATGGTGGTCGCCGTGGCAATGCGTAACAGCTTGCCCGAATTTCTCGCCGATGACTTCTCCGCACCATATCTTACGAAATTCATCCGCGACAGACTCGACCTCAAGCGCGCTGAAGGCACGAGGCTGGCCGCGTGAACGTTGGGGCGGCCAGCCCCTAACAGGCAAGAACTCGGTACTCTCAAGCATAGAAATTTCCATCACGATACTTGTCCCTCTGACCGGGAGGAACTACGGCGTCGATGATCTCAGCCAATGACACGAGAAGTTCACATGAGCCACTGGCAGTGTCAGTGACATAGATCCCGTCATCCTCCGCAGCCCCGGAGTTGGTCGGCACACGTTCGGGCGGAGCCAGGACGCCGTAGCCCCCTTGAGTCAATCCCGTGCGCAGGAGACAGGGGCTGGCGACCTTTGCCCCGTCCGGTGACACCATGTAGACAGTGCCCTCCAGCCGCCGGGAAGTGCCGGTCAATACGTCCGTGCACACACCAAACGGCTGCCACGTCTCAACGTCCATGTCATTGTAGAACAACATGTCATCGGTC